>JANNWL010000223.1:0-4084 GCA_031414735.1 Burkholderiales bacterium
CGACGAGATCTGGGACAAGGCCGAGCACGCCTTGATCGAGAGCCTGAAGGAGTCCGGCTGCGCCTACGAGATCTCGCCCGGCGACGGCGCCTTCTACGGCCCGAAGATCGAGTACACGCTGAAGGACGCCATCGGCCGGCAGTGGCAGTGCGGCACGATGCAGGTCGATTTCTCGATGGCCGAGCGGCTGGACGCCGTCTACGTGGCCGAATCCGGCGAGCGCAAGCACCCCGTGATGCTGCACCGGGCCATCGTCGGCAGCCTGGAGCGCTTCATCGGCATCCTCATCGAACAGCATGCCGGCGCCTTGCCGGCCTGGTTGGCCCCGGTGCAGGTGGTGGTAGCGCCGATCAGCGAAGGACAAGCCGAATATGCCGCCTCCGTCGCCAAAACGCTGCAGAAACAAGGCGTCCGGGTGTCGCTGGACGTGCGCAACGAGAAAATCAACTATAAAATCCGCGAGCACTCGTTGCAGAAGGTTCCGTTCATCCTGGTCGCTGGCGACAAGGAAAAGACAGCCGGAACCGTCGCCGTGCGCGCCCGAGGCAACCTCGACCTTGGTGTGATGCCACTGGCAGACTTCCTCCAGAAGATCGGCAGTGACATCGCGTCGAAGGTCTGACGTTCGACTTCTCAGCGCGCATTCGTTTTATGTCGTGGCCCGCCGTGTCTTCGGGCTGCATTTGGAGCTGGAACTATCGCTACCTTCATGGACCGCCGCGTCCCCAACGCGGAACGCAAGCACAGGCTGAACCGGGAGATCATGGCGCTGAACGTGCGCTTGAACGGAGTTGAAAACGAGCCACTGGGCATCGTCAGCACGATGGATGCGTTGCGCATGGCGGGTGAGTTGGACGTCGATCTGGTCGAGATCGCCGCCACCGCGGACCCACCGGTATGCCGGTTGATGGACTACGGCAAGTTCAAGTACCAGGAGCAGAAGAAGGCCGCCGAAGCCAAGAGCAAGCAGAAGGTCATCGAGATCAAGGAAGTCAAGTTCCGTCCTGGCACGGACGAAGGCGACTACAACATCAAGATGCGCAACCTGCGCCGCTTCATCTCTGAGGACGGCGACAAGGGCAAGGTCACGCTGCGCTACCGGGGCCGCGAGATCACCCACCAGGACATCGGCATGCGGCTGCTCGAGCGCATCCGTGACGAGTTGGCCGATGTGGCGATGGTCGAGCACATGCCCAAGCTGGAAGGTCGCCAGATGATCATGGTGCTGGCGCCCAAGCGGAAGTAGGGAAGTAGGGAAGTAGGGAAGCAGGGAACAGGTTTGATCTCGCCCGGGCCATCAACATGGCCGGGGCGAGCAAGAAGCGGCTGCAGGCCAACAAGCACACCGGGCGTTCCGGGGTCGCCTGCAGCAGCAAATGAAGAAGGAGCATTCACATGCCCAAGATGAAGACCAAGAAGAGCGCGGCCAAGCGGTTCCGCGTGCGTCCGGGGGGAACCGTCAAGCGCGGTCAGGCGTTCAAGCGCCACATCCTCACCAAGAAGACGACCAAGAACAAGCGCCACCTCCGTGGTGCGGTCAACGTGCACGAGACCAACATGGGCAGCATCGCCAAGATGCTGCCTTTTGCCGGCCTCTGACACCCCAACCACCGCACAAGGAGCACATTTATGCCTCGCGTCAAACGTGGTGTCACGGCACACGCCCGCCACAAAAAGATCCTGACCCTCGCCAAGGGTTTCCGCGGCCGCCGCAAGAACGTCTACCGCATTGCCAAGCAAGCGGTGATGAAAGCCGGCCAGTACGCCTACCGCGACCGCCGCACGCGCAAGCGGGTCTTCCGGCAGTTGTGGATCGCGCGTATCAACGCTGCGTCGCGCAGCCACGGCGTCACCTACAGCCGCTTCATGGCTGGGTTGAAGATGGCCCACATCGAGATCGACCGCAAGGTGCTTTCCGACATGGCCATCCACGACCCGGCTGGCTTTAGCAGCATCGTTGACAAGGTGAAGGCAACGCTGGCTTGATTTGCCAGCCGCCGCCTTCACCGGTGGCGGCGCCAGCATCTGAGAAGGCCGTCACCCGATGACGGCCTTTTTTCATCGTGCCCAGAGAACTCGCTCCATGAACGATCTCGAACAACTTTCGCTGTCGGCCCAAGCCGACTTCGCCGCCGCGCCCACGCCGGCCGAGCTGGAAAACGCCAAGGCCCGCTACCTCGGTAAGAGCGGGCGCGTGACCGAGCTTCTGAAGGCCCTGGGCGCCTTGCCGGTCGACCAGAAGAAGGCCCGTGGCGCCGAAATCAACGTCGCCAAGACGCGCATCGAGGCCGCCTTGCAGGCCCGCCGCGACAGCCTGGCCGAGGCCGAGCTCAACGTCCAACTGCAGGCCGAGTCCCTGGACGTGACCCTGCCCGGCCGCCAGCGCGGCGGCGGCGGTCTGCACCCGGTGAGCCGCACCATCGAGCGCATCGAGGCCATCTTCGGCAGCATGGGTTTCGACGTGGCCGAGGGCCCCGAGATCGAAACCGATTGGATGAGCTTCACGGCGCTGAACAACCCCGAGAACCACCCTGCGCGCTCGATGCAGGACACGTTCTATGTCGACGTGAAGGACGCGCAAGGACGCTGGCTCAACCTGCGCCCGCACACCAGCCCCATGCAGGTGCGCTACGCGCGGGCCCATGCTGCGCGCCACGCCGGCGTGTCGCCCATGCCCGAGGTGCGGGTGATCGCGCCCGGTCGGGTCTACCGCGTGGACAGCGACGCCACCCACTCGCCCATGTTCCACCAGATCGAGGGCCTGTGGCTGGGCGCCAACGTGAGCTTCAAAGACCTGAAGGTGGTCTTCGCAGCACTGGTCCGCGAGTTTTTCGAGACCGACGATTTCGACGTTCGCTTCCGCCCCAGCTTCTTCCCCTTCACCGAGCCCAGCGCCGAGATCGACATCCGTTTCGGCAGCGGCCCGCTGGCCGGCAAGTGGCTGGAAGTGGCCGGCTCGGGACAGGTGCATCCGGCGGTGGTGCGCAACTTCGGGCTGGACCCCGAGGCACAGATCGGTTTCGCCTTCGGCATCGGCGCCGACCGTTTCGCCATGCTGCGCTACGGCATCGACGACCTGCGGCTGATGTTCGACGGCGACCTGCGTTTCCTGTCGCAGTTCAACTGACCGCCCGCCACCGAACCTTTCGAAGAGACCGCCATGCAATTCCCCGAGTCGTGGTTGCGCGAGTTCTGCAACCCACCGCTGAGTACCCAGGCACTGGCCGACCTGCTGACCATGTCCGGCATGGAGGTCGAGGACCTGCGTCCCGTGGCCCCGCCCTTCACCGGGGTGGTGGTGGCCCGCATCGTGTCGGCCGAGCCGCACCCCCAGGCCGACCGCCTGCGCGTGTGCCAGGTCGATGCCGGTGGGCCGGAGCTGCTGCAGATCGTCTGCGGCGCGCCCAACGCACGGGTGGGCATCCGCGTGCCGCTGGCCACTGTGGGCGCCGAGCTGCCACCAGCGGATGACAGCAAGGCGGACGCCAAGCCCTTCAAGATCGGCTTGGGCAAGCTGCGCGGCGTCGAAAGCCGCGGCATGCTGTGTTCTGCCAAGGAACTGAAGATCGCCGACGAGCACGGCGGCCTGCTGGAATTGGCTGACGACGCGCCCGTGGGCCTGTCGGTGCGCGACTGGCTGAAGCTGGACGACACGGTCTTCACGCTCAAGCTCACGCCCAATCTGGCCCATGGCCTCAGTGTGTTCGGTGTCGCGAGGGAGGTCTCGGCGCTGACCGGCGCGCCGCTGAACGCACCTGCGTTCCCGCCAGTGGCGCCGACGCATACAGATCGCCTGGACGTGGAGGTGCAGGCACCCGACCTGTGCGGGCGCTTCAGCGGGCGCATCGTGCGCGACGTGAACACCCAGGCCCGCACGCCGGCCTGGATGGTCGAACGCCTGGCGCGCTGCGGTCAGCGCAGCGTGAGTGCGCTGGTGGATGTTTCCAACTACGTGATGTTCGAGTACGGCCGGCCCTCGCACATCTTCGATCTCGACCGCATCCGCGACAAGCTGGTGGTGCGCTGGGGCCAAGCGGGTGAGACGCTGGAATTGCTCAACGGCAACACCATCACCGTCGACGAA
>JANNWL010000224.1:0-45073 GCA_031414735.1 Burkholderiales bacterium
GCCCACCACGGCACCACGCAAGGTCACCCGGTACATGCTGGGTTTCAGCTCGACGAGGTTGTCGCGGATGTGCACCGGCGGCGGCAGGAAGCCCACGTCCTGCGCGAACTTCTTGCGCACGCCCTTGATGCGCGCCAGCAGATCGCCCTGGCGCGTCTTGTCGACCAGCGCGATCAGCCGGTAGCCGACCTCCAGGCCCAGCGTGTCGACGGGCGTGAGGTCGTCCCAGCTGGCCTCGGCGTTGGCTGCTTGCACGTCGTTGGCGACGGTGCGTTCGGGCGCGTTGGCCAGGCGCTGCTTCTGGCGGCCCAGTGACCAGGCCAGCCCGGCCATGGCCGCCGCAATCAGCAGGAACACGAAATGCGGCATGCCCGGGATCAGCCCGAGCCCGCCGACGATGCCCGCCGTGACCCACAGCGCCCGCGGCGAATCGAAGACCTGGCCGCGGATCTGCGTGCCGATGTCCTGGTCCTTGCCCACGCGCGACACCACCATGGCCGCAGCCACCGAGATCAGCAGCGCCGGGATCTGCGCCACCAGGGCGTCGCCCACGGCCAGCACGATGTAGGAACGCGCGGCCTGGCCGGCGTCCATGCCGTGCATGGCCATGCCGATGATGAAGCCGCCCACCATGGTGATGAACAGGATCAACAAGCCGGCCATGGCATCGCCGCGCACGAACTTGCTGGCGCCGTCCATGGAGCCGAAGAAGTCCGCTTCCTCGCCCACCTCGGCGCGGCGGCGACGGGCTTCCTTCTCGTCGATGAGGCCGGCGTTGAGGTCGGCATCGATGGCCATCTGCTTGCCGGGCATGGCGTCCAGCGCGAAACGTGCGCCGACCTCGGCGATGCGCTCGGCACCCTTGGTGACCACCACAAAGTTGATGACCACCAGGATCGCGAAGACGATCAAGCCAACCGCGAAGTTGCCACCGATGAGGAAGTGGCCGAAGGCCTCGATGACTGCGCCCGCCGCACCCGGGCCGGTGTGGCCTTCCAGCAGCACGACACGGGTCGAGGCCACGTTCAGCGACAAGCGCATCAAGGTCGTCACCAGCAGCACGGTGGGCAGCGCCGCGAAGTCCAGCGGCTTGACCATCTGCGCCGAGATCATCATCACCATCAGCGCCAGCGCGATGTTGAAGGTGAACAGCAGGTCCAGCAAGAAGGGTGGCAGCGGCAGCACCATCATGGCCAGCATCAGCACCACGAAGCCAGGCAAGAGCAGCGCCTTGGCATGCGCGCCGCCGCGGCTGGCGGCGGTGCTGCGCTCGCCGAACAGGTTCTGCAGGAACTGCATCAGGGCGTTCACAGTTCAGGGTCCTTGCGCGGGGTGGCCGGGTCCAGGTCGGCCGGCACCGCGGGCTGCGGTGCCAGGGTGTCCAGGGGGCGGCCGGTGGCCGTGGCTTGTCGCAGCTGGTAGACCCAGGCCAGCACCTGGGCCACGGCGGCGAACAGGCGGGCGGGGATCTCCTGGTCGACCTCGCAATGCGTGTACAGCGCACGCGCCAGCGGCGGCGCCTGCAGCACGGGCACGCCGGCCTCCTTGGCCAGGTCGCGGATGCGCAGGGCCAGCAGGTCGGCGCCCTTGGCCACCACGCGCGGCGCGCCCATGGCGGCTTCGTCGTAGCGCAGGGCCACGGCGTAGTGGGTGGGGTTCATGACCACCAGGTCGGCGCGCGGCACGGCGGCCAGCATGCGCCGGCTGGCCATCTCGCGCATGCGCAGCTTGACCTTGCCTTTGATCTCGGCGTTGCCTTCGGACTCGCGCATTTCCTTCTTCAACTCGGTCACGTCCATGCGCAGCCGGCGCAGCAGCAGCTGGCGTTGCAGGGGCACGTCCACCAGCGCGAAGGCCAGCAGCACGCCGCCCAGCAGCAGCAGGCCGGTTTGCAGGTGGCTGCCGCCCGTGGCCAGCGCCGCGGGCAGGGGCATGGCCAGCAGCTGCATGAACAAGGGCAGCTGCGCCGCCACGAACAGGGCGCCCACGGTGCCCAGCACCACGGCCAGCAGGCAGGCCTTCAGCGTGTCGCCCAACTGCTGCATGCCCAGCAGGCGAGTCAGCCCGGTCAGCGGGTTGATCTTCTCGAGCTTGGGCTGCAGCGGCTTGAGGGTGAAGTTCCAGCCCCCGCACAGCACGGCTGCGCCCACCGTGGCCAGCAGCATCAGCCCGCCAAAGGGGAGCAGGGCCGCGAACATCAAGGTCGCCAGGCCGGACAGGTGCTCGGTCATGGCCCGCGTGCTGGTGACGCTGGCCGCGTCGAAGCGCAGACCCAGGCTCAGCAGGCCCTGGGACCAGGCCACGGCCTCGGGCGCGAGTGCCGCTACCAGCGCCATGCCGCCGCCCAGCACCACGAGGTGTGCCAGATCACGCGAGCGCGCGACCTGACCTTCGCTGCGCGCCTTGTCGATCTTGCGCTGCGTGGCCGGTAACTGGCGGTCTTGGGCGGAGTCGTCCATGGCTTCTTGAGCTCGGGAGTGAGCTCTGCCATGGTGCCGCCCCGGGGCGCCGCGAGGCGCCTGATAAGGGTCACAAAGGGGGGCGTGTTCCGGCTACCGCCGCACTGCCCTGCCCTGCCCTGTCGCTGCGCGTGGGCCTGTCAGAAACCCAGACTGGCCAGAAGGTCGTCGACCTCGCCCTGGTTGGACACCACGTCGGCGCGGCCTTCGGGGTTGACGACGGGACCGTTGAGCACACTGGTGTCGACCTTGCCGAGCTGGCCTGGCGGGGCCACCTGCAACAGCAGCTTGACCAGGCTGTCCTCCAGGTCGTTGGCCAAAGTCACGACCTTGGCCACCACCTGGCCCGTGAGGTCGTGAAAGTCCTGGGCCATCATGATGTCGGTCAGGTGGTCATCGATGCGCGCCGTGCGCTCTTCGATGTCGGCCATGAAGTTCATCACCGCACCTGAAGCAACGGCCCGCACCGGGTCGGCCACGATGGCCTGGGCCATGATTCGCGTGGCCTCGGAGATGTGGACCTGGTCGGCCTTCGCCTGGTCGACCGAGTTCAGCACCTTGTTGGCGGCCTCGGCCGTCTTGTTGGCGATGTAGGTCAGGCGGCTGCGCGCATCGGGCAGCCCGTCGGTGGCAATCTGCAGCTTGGGCATCACGCCGAGCTGCTGCATGGTGTCGTGCAGCAGGCGCGTGATGGCGCCGATCTGCTGGAACACCTCGGGCGAGACCAGGGCCGGGGCCGGCTGGAGAGTGATTGCGTCGTCCATCTTCATGTGTCAGCCCCCGTCATGCCGCAGCCGTGGCAGCCAGCTTTTGCAGAACCTTCTGCAGCTTTTCTTCCAGCGTTGCCTTGGTGAAGGGTTTGACGACGTAGCCGGCAGCGCCGCTCTGCGCGGCCAGCACGATGTCCTCCTTGCGTGCTTCGGCGGTGACCATCAGCACGGGGATGTGGCGCAGCGCCGCATCGGCCTTGACGGCCTTGAGCAGGTCGAAGCCGTTCATGTTCGGCATGTTGATGTCCGAGACCACGAAGTCGTACTTGTTGGCCCGCAGCATCTGCAAGGCCACCGAGCCGTCTTCGGCCTCTTCGACATGGTTGCAGCCCATCTCCTTGAGCAGGCCGCGCACGATGCGGCGCATGGTGGAAAAGTCGTCGACGACGAGGAACTTGAGTTCTGCGATGGGGTTCATGGACAGGGGACCTCGGAGGGTGGGCGGCTGGACGATTTATCGGACGGCTCGAGGCAGACTTGAGTTCGGGCCGCTGTCGATGCGCGGTGACAAGTCGGGTTCGGGCGTGTCGATGGCGCTTCGGAAGACGCGGTCTTCGGCCTCGCGGTTCATGACGATGATGCTGATGCGGCGGTTGGCCGGCGCCCCCGGGTCCTTGCGGTCGTAGGGCGTGCTTGCGGCCAGGCCCTGGACACGCAGCACGCGGTCTCCAGGCAGGCCACCCAGCAGCATTTCGCGGCGCGAGGCATTCGCCCGATCGGCCGAGAGTTCCCAGTTGCTGTAGCCGCGTTCGCCGACGCTGAAGGGCATGGCGTCGGTGTGACCCTCCAGCGTCAGGCGGTTGGGCACCTCGGCCAGCACGGCGCCGACCTCGCGCAGCAGCTCGCGCATGCTGGCCACCACGTCGGCGCTGCCACTGGCGAACATCGGACGTTTGTCCTCGTCGATGATCTGGATGCGCAGGCCCTCGAAGGTCATGTCCAGCTTGATCTGCGAACTCAGCGAGGCCAGGCGGGCATTGGCGGCGATCTTCTGCTCGATCTTTTGCTTCAGGTCTTCCAGCCGCGAGACCTCTGCCCGAGTTTGCTCGGCCTTGAGCACGCGCAGGTTCACGGTGGCCCGCTCGGCTTCGATCTCGCCGCGCTTGACCTGGCCCGTGGTGCGTGTCAAGTCCTCGCCACCGCCCTTGATGACGTGGGACGAATCGCCCGCGCCAGAGCCGCTGGACAGCAGCGCCAGCTTCAGCGGCGTGCCGAAGTAGTCCGCGATGCCCTTCTTGTCGCCCTCGGTGGTCGAGCCCAGCAGCCACATCAGCAGGAAGAAGGCCATCATGGCCGTCACGAAGTCGGCATAGGCGATCTTCCAGGCGCCGCCATGCACCGCGTGCCCGCCCTTCTTCACCCGCTTGATGATGATGGGCTGGAGTTTCTTGGCATCACCGGCCATGGAGAGCCTCCGTCATTTCTTGCCCTTCACATGGCCTTCAAGCTCGGCGAAGGTGGGGCGGTCGCCGCTGTAAAGCACCTTGCGGCCGAATTCGATGGCCACTTGGGGCGCGTAGCCCTGCATGCTGGCCAGCAGCGTGGTCTTGATGCACTGCAGTTCCTTGCCGGCGTCTTCGACTTTCTGTTCCAGCAGGCCGCCCAGGGGCTCGACGAAGCCGTAGGCCATGAAGATGCCCAGGAAGGTGCCCACCAGGGCCGAGCCGATCATGCCGCCCAGCACCGCAGGTGGCTGGCCGACCGAGCCCATGGTGTTGATCACGCCCAGCACGGCCGCCACGATGCCGAAGGCCGGCAGACCGCCCGCCAGGCGGCCGATGGCGGCCACCGCGGCGTGCTCCTCGGCGTGGTGGGTGTCGATCTCGCTGTCCATCAGGCTTTCGATCTCGTGGGCGTTGAGGTTGCCCGAGACCATCATGCGCAAGTAGTCGGTGATGAACTCGACGATGTGGTGGTCGCTGCCCACGGTGGGGTACTTTTTGAAGATCGGCGAGTTCTGCGGCTCCTCGACATCCTTCTCGATCGACATCAGGCCTTCCTTGCGCGCCTTCTGCAGGATGTCGAAGAGCAGCGCCATAAGTTCCATGTAGCGCGCCTTGCTGTACTTGCTGCCCTTGAAGCAGCGGCCCATGCCGGCCAGCGTGGCCTTGATGACCTTCATCTGGTTGTTGGCCAGGAACGCGCCCAGCGCCGCACCCAGGATGGTGGTCAGCTCGAACGGCAAGGCCTTCAGGATCGGCGTCATGTTGCCGCCGTGCGCGATGTACACGCCGAAGATGCAAGCCAGCGCAACGACCCAACCGATGATGACGAACATGTCCGCAGACCCCAGTGACTGCCCCCACGCCCATTGCGCGGTTCCGGGCTTGCGTGGTTATCGGCGGCCCGCGCGGGCGATTGAGCGTTGTTTCAAGTGCGGGACGCCGCCGGCAGCTGGTAGACCCAGACCGGCCGCCGACCCAGCCCCTGCAGACAGGCCGCAGGCACCACGCCAGGCACGGCGAATTCCAGGCTCACCAGCCAGGCGCCGGGACGCATCTCTGTGCGTGCTTTGGCCCAGGCGCGGGCCATGCTCTCGGGCCGCTGGAAGACGTAGACGAGGTCCATGGCGGACCAGTCGCCGGCCCACATGTCGCCGCGTCGCACATGGGCCCAGGGGCAGCGCAGGGCCGCCACGGCCCACAACAGCGCGCTCCACTCCACGCCCTGCAGCCGCGCTTCGGGCCAGGTCTGGCGCAGGGCGGCGAGACCGTGACCCAGGCCGCAACCAGCGTCCAGCACCTGCTCGGGCGCGGGCATACCGACCTGCTCGGCCAGGCCCTGGAGTGCGGCAGCAGGCGTCGGGAAGAACGGTGCATCGCGCCAGGTGCGCAGCGGGTACAGCACCAGCAGCGGCAGCAGCAGCAGCAGCCAGGCCCAGGCCGGCCAGGCGGCGGCCGGCCCCAAGGCAGCCGCCGACAGCGGAAACCCCGCCGCCGCCAAGCCTCGCCGCCACGCGCTGGTGCAGGGCCAGGCCAGCACGCAGCCTGCCAGCACACCGGCCAGCAGCGCCCCACCTGCCGGCGCCCCCATCGGCACAGCCAGCAGCCAGGCGGCCCAGCCGCCGCCCCAGGCCAGCAAAGCGGGCAAGGGCCAGGGCAAGCGCAGACCGGCGCCGCGCAGGACGGGGCTTGCAGACATCAAGGCTTCCTCAAGACGCAGCAAAAAAAGCGGGCCCCGAAGGACCCGCTGAAAAGCACAGAGGTCTGTGCCAGGAGGAGCTGAAAAGCCGTTGAGCAGATCATCGGCGCGAAGGCTGGGCAGTGGCAACGGCCGCGCTGGTTGTGGCGTGCAGCATTACCGCTGTCAGTGCGCGGCGTGCGCTGGCAGCGCCGCCGGTAGCGACCGCAAGGCCGGCCCGAACTGCAGCGACCCGGCCAGCCGCCCCTTGCCGGCGCGCGCCGGCGGGTTGCACAGGCCGCAGACGAAGTGGCGTGCGATCTCGTGCGGATGCGTCACGAAGTGGCCGCCACATTTGCTGCACTCGGTCATCGTGAGCATGCCGTTGTCCACGAACTTCACAAGCCGCCAGGCGCGCGTCACGCTCAGCAACGGCTCCAGGCCCTGGGTACCGATCTGTTCCAGGTAAAGCTGGTAGGCCTTGATGACGGTGTCGATCTCATCCAGCGCCGCGGCCTTGTTCAGGTACTCGTGGATGTTCAGAAACAGGCTGGCATGGATGTTGGGCTGCCAGGTCATGAACCAGTCGGTGGAGAAAGGCAGTTGGCCCTTGCTGGGGCTCTTGCCGGCGACCTCCTTGTACAGGCGCAACAGCCGCTCGTAGCTGAGGTCGGTCTCGCTCTCGAGCACCTGCAGGCGGGCGCCGAGGTGAATCAGCGTGACGGCACGCTCGATCTGGCGGGCTTCGGTAAGGATGCTCTTGTTGCGGGCCATGTCAGCTCCTTGAAGTTCAGGCCGCTTCGGCGTGGCGGCCGGCGAGCAGGATGGAGGCATGCAAGCGGCTCATGCCGTCGTTGGCAGCACCCCGGCCATGGCTGGCGAGCAGGTTCCACACCACGTCGTCGTCCATGCGGAAGCGGCACAGCAGGGTGTTGCTGTTGGCGATCTTCATCATCTGCGCGGGGCTCAGCGCGCCGATGAGCGCGGCGTTGTCTTCGCTGACGCCCAGGCGGTACAGGGCTTGTTCCAGGTCGTTGCGGATGAGGCTTTGCGCCAGCATCAGGTAAGACAGGTTGGCTTCACGGATTTCGGCGAGGACTTGTTCGGATGTCATGTCGGTTCCTTGGGGTGACGGGGTCTGCGTTGGGGTGGGCGGGATCGATGAAAGCAACTGTATGGATTTGAAATGGACTGTGACATCGGGCCATTTCTGTGACCGCCGTCCCGCTTCTTCGCGCTGCCGTGTAGGGCAGATTCCTACAACGCCCCCACGGGCGTGAAAGGCGTCACGGGCCAGTGACGAGATGGAATTGGATATCGTCGCGGTGTCCATGCAGCGGCCGCTGTACACCCCGTACCGGCGCTGAACCTGAAGGCCACTGCCGTGCCACAAGTCGTCCGCTTCCTGGCCCTTGCACTGTTCCTGTCGGGGCTCGGGGGCCACGCGGTGGCCGCCGAGCCCACCACGCTGCGGGTCGGCGTCGAGGGCGCCTACCCGCCTTTCAGTTCGCTGGGCACCGACGGCAAGCTCAAGGGCTTCGACATCGACATTGCCAACGCCGTGTGCGAGCGCCTGAAGGTGCAATGCGTGCTGGTGCAGGCCGAGTTCGACGCCATGATCCCGGCGCTGCGGGCGAAGAAGTTCGACGCCATCGTGGCCTCGATGTCGATCACACCAGAGCGGCGCAAGGCTGTCGACTTCAGCGACAGGTACTACAACACGCCCACGCGCTTCGTCGTGCGCAGCGACAGCCGGCTGGAAGTCAGCCCCGAGGGCTTGAAGGGTCGCAAGGTCGGCGTGCAACGCACGACCATCCAGGACCGCTTTGCCACCGCCACCTTCAAGGCCAGCGAGATCGTGCGTTACAGCAAGCAAGACGAGGTGTTCCTCGACCTCGTCAACGGCCGCATCGACGGCGTGCTGGTGGACTCCGTCGCGGCCGACCAGGGCTTCCTGAAAACGCCCGCCGGCAAGGGCTTCGTCTTCCGCGGCCCGGTCTACGACGACCCGGTCTACTTCGGCACCGGTGCCGGCATCGCCGTGCGCAAGGGTGACACCGTGCTGCGCGACAAGATCAATGCGGCGCTGGCCGGCATACGCGCCGACGGCAGCTACAAGAAGCTCAACGACCGCTACTTCGACTTCGACGTCTATGGCGCCGAGCCGAAGTCAAAGTAGCCGCACCGGTGACGCGCTGCGGCCAGTCAGCCGCGCTCGATGCAGGCGTAGGCGCTGTGGTTGTGGATCGACTCAAAGTTCTCGACCTCGACCTTGTAGCGGCCCGCACGCGCATCGACGTTGAGCGCCAAAGCCACGTCGCGCACCAGGTCTTCGACGAATTTGGGATTCTCGTAGGCGTGCTCGGTGACCCACTTCTCGTCGGGTCGCTTGAGCAACGGCCAGAGCTCGCTTGACGCGGCGTCTTCCGCAAAGCGCACCAACTCGCGCCATTCGATGGGCTGCAGCAGCTCGACGCGGATGGTCACCAGCGAGCGCTGGTTGTGGGCGCCGTAGTCGGAGATTTCCTTGGAGCAGGGGCACAGGCTCTTCACGGGCACGGCCACCTCGGCCCACACCGACGTGACGCCGGCCAGCGTCTGCGAAATCCAGCGGCCATGGTAGTCCAGCAGGCTCTGCACGCCGGAGACCGGCGCCCGTTTGCGCAGGAAGAAGCTGAAGGCGGCCTCGATGCGGCCCTCGGTCGCACCCAGCTTGTCCAGCATCTGGGCATGGCGGCCACGCAGCGAGGCAGCGTCGAGCGGGGCGTCCGATGTGGCCAGGGCGTCCAGCCACGCGATGAAGCGTGACATGTGCGTGCCCTTCTTCTCGGCGGGCAGGGCCACGTCCAGCGACCACAACGCGGCCGTGTGTTGCACGGCGCCCGCCACGCTGATCTGCAGCGGGTAGCGCACGTCCTTCACGCCCACGCGCTGGATCGCCAGATGGCGTTCATCGCCGGCACTCTGGGTGTCGGGAATGTGCAGGGCGTCGGTGAGATTGGTCATCAGGGGTGCGAGCATCGCATCAAAACCGGGCCAGGTTGCCGGCCCGGTTTTGACGATGCCGTTCAGGGGTTGCCGAATCAGCTGTTCACGGCTGCCAGCGCCGGCCGGCTGCCGAAGCGCTTCAGGATGGACTGCTCGATGCCCGCAGCGTCCAGCCCGCACAGGGCCAACAGCTTGGCCGAATCGCCGTGTTCGACGAACTCGTCGGGCAGGCCGAGTTGCAGCACCGGCACCAGCACACCGGCCGCGGCCAGGCATTCCAGCACCGCGCTGCCGGCGCCGCCCATCACGCAGCCTTCTTCGATCGTGACCAGGGCGTCGTGGCTGCGCGCCAGTTCCAGCACCAGGTCGTCGTCCAGCGGTTTGGCGAAACGCATGTCGGCCACCGTCGCCCCCAGGCCCTCGGCCGCCTTGAGCGCAGCGTGCAGCAAGGTGCCGAAGGCCAGGATGGCGACGCGCTGGCCCTGCCGGCGCACGACACCCTTGCCCCACGGCCACTCGGTCAGCGTGGTCTCGACCGCGACGCCGGCGCCCGCACCACGCGGGTACCGCACGGCCACCGGGTGGTTCTGGCGGAAGGCCGTCGTCAGCGCCTGGCGGCATTCGTTCTCGTCGCTGGGCGTGAGCAGGCTGCAGTTGGGAATGCAGCGCACGAAGGCGATGTCGTAGGCGCCGGCGTGGGTGGCGCCGTCGGCACCCACCAGCCCGGCGCGGTCCAGCGCAAACACCACCGGCAGATTCTGGATCGCCACGTCGTGGATCAACTGGTCGTAGCCGCGCTGCAGGAAGGTGGAATAGATGGCCACCACCGGCTTGAGCCCTTCACAAGCCATGCCTGCAGCGAAGGTGACGGCGTGCTGTTCGGCAATGCCCACGTCGTGGTAGCGCGTGGGGAAGCGCTTGTGGAACTCCACCATGCCCGAGCCTTCGCGCATGGCCGGGGTGATGCCGACCAGCCGCTCGTCGGCCGCGGCCATGTCGCACAGCCACTGGCCGAACACCTGCGTGAAGGTCGGCTTGCTGGGCAAGCTTTTGGGGAAGCCCAGGGCCGGGTCGAACTTGCCGCTGGCCGCGTGGTACTTCACCGGGTCGGCTTCGGCCAGCTTGTAGCCGTAGCCCTTCTTGGTGACGACGTGCAGGAACTGCGGGCCGCGCCGGGTGCGCAGGTTTTCCAGCGTGGGAATCAGCGCGTCCAGGTCATGCCCGTCGATCGGGCCAACGTAGTTGAAACCGAACTCCTCGAAGATCGTGCCCGGCACGACCATACCCTTGGCGTGTTCTTCGAAGCGACGCGCCAGCTCGAACAGCGGCGGCGCGGCCTTCAGCACGCCCTTCACGCCTTCGCGCGCACTGGCGTAAAAGTTGCCGCTCATCAAACGTGCCAGGTACTTGTTCAGCGCGCCCACGGGCGGGCTGATGGACATGTCGTTGTCGTTCAGCACCACCAGCAGGTCGGGGCTGACGCCGGCGTCCGACACGCCGGAGTTGTTCATGGCCTCGAAGGCCATGCCCGCGGTCATGGCACCGTCGCCGATGACGGCCACGGCATGGCGGTCTTCGCCCTTGAGCTTGGCCGCCAGGGCCATGCCCAGCGCGGCGGAAATCGACGTCGAGCTGTGTGCCGTGCCGAAGGTGTCGTACTCACTCTCGTCACGCCGCGGAAAGCCGCCCACGCCGCCGAGCTGGCGCAGCGTGTGCATCTGGTCGCGGCGCCCCGTGAGCACCTTGTGCGGGTAGGTCTGGTGGCCCACGTCCCACACCAGGCGGTCCCAGGGGGTGTTGAAGACGTAGTGAAGCGCGATGGTCAGCTCCACCGTGCCCAGGTTGCTGCCCAGGTGGCCGTTGCCGACCTGGCTGACGGTGTTCAACACGAAGGCGCGCAGTTCGGTGGCCAGACGCGGCAGATCCTGGCGCGGCAGCCGGCGCAGGTCGGCCGGGGAATTGATCTGGTTCAACAACTTGTTCATGGCAGGCATCCTAGCTCTCGCGCTCTACCACCCGGTCGGCCAGGGCCGCCAGGACGGCGGACTGTGCACCCAGGCCACTGTCGGCAAGGGCCGTATGGGCTTGCCGACGCAGCGATTCGGCGTGCTGGCGGGCGGCGTCGAGGCCCAACACGGAAACGAAAGTGGGCTTGTTGCTGTCCTGGTCTTTCCCAGCGGTCTTGCCCAAGGTTTCCGACGCCTGGGTCACGTCCAGGATGTCGTCGACCACCTGGAAAGCCAGGCCCACGGCGCGCCCGTAGGTTTGCAGCGCGGCCTGGGACACGGTGGTCGGTCGCCCGCAGGCGGCGCCCATCATCACGCTGGCCTCGAGCAGGGCGCCGGTCTTGCGGCGGTGCATGTCGCGCAGCGCGGGTTCATCCAGCGGCAGGCCGACGCTGGCCAAATCGATGGCCTGCCCGCCGGCCATGCCGGCCTCGCCCGCGGCGCGGGCCAGCAGGCCGACCAGGCGCGCCTGCAGGGCCGGGTCGACGCCACGCTCGGGCGTCAGGACCTCGAAGGCCAGGGCCTGCATCGCGTCGCCTGCGAGCATGGCCTGGGCTTCGCCAAATTTCACATGAACAGTGGCTTTGCCTCGGCGCAGCACGTCGTTGTCCATGCACGGCATGTCGTCGTGAACCAGCGAATAGGCGTGGATGAGCTCGACCGCCACCGCCGCACGCAGGGCGGCCTCGGGCGAGCCGTCCAGCGCCTGGCTGCTGGCCAGCACAAGCAAGGGCCGCAGCCGCTTGCCGCCGTCCAGCACGCCATAGCGCATGGCCACGCCGAGCCCTGCAGGGGCGCTCGCGGGCACCCAGGCCTCCAGCGCTGCTTCCACATCGGCCAGCTGCTGCCTGGCCCAAGCGTCGAACTCCTCAGCGGTCATGCGCCTTCCCAGGCCTTCAGCGCGCCGTCTTCGAGCACCTTGACCTGGTCTTCCACGGCCTGCAGGCGACCGCGGCAGTAGGCCAGCAGTTCTGCGCCGCGACGGTAGCCGTCCAGCAACTGGTCCAGCGGCAGCTGGCCGCCCTCCATCTGTTGCACCAGCCGGTCGAGTTCGGCCAGCGCCTGTTCGTAGCTGGCAGGTTCTTTCGGCGTGGCACCAAGGGTTTTCGGCATTTCGAGAGATGAAAAGCAATCCACGATTCTAGACAAAGCCGGCCGCGCAAATCAGGCTGGGCCGCCTACCCAGGGCATGCAAAGCCCTGCGGCGACACGTCAGGCGTCGGCCGGCACCCCCGTGGGTAGAATCGCGCCCTTCGCTGGCAGGCTGGCTTGCCGGCATTCACGCCACCCGCGCCGGCCTCCGGGTGGCGGGTTGATGTCCTCTCGATGGAGGATCCGCACGGATCATGTCGGACCTGAGCCTCAGTCTCGAATCACTCGAGCAAAGCCGCTCCCAGCTCCCGGTTTCCAGCTATTTCGATGCAGAGCTGTTTCGCAAGGAGCAGTCACTCATCCTGCAGCAGGGGCCCCGCTATCTGGGCCACGAACTGGCCCTGCCCGAAGTCGGCGACTACCAGTCGTTGCACCAGGAGGGCGACGGCCGCGCGCTGGTGCGCACGCGCGACGGCATCGAGCTCATCAGCAACGTCTGCCGCCACCGCCAGGCCGTGATGCTGCGCGGCCGCGGCAAGACGCAGGAGCATGTGGTCTGCCCGCTGCACCGCTGGACGTATGACCTGCACGGCCGTCTGGTCGGCGCGCCGCATTTCAAGATCGACCCTTGCCTGAACCTGCGCAACTACCCGGTCCAGAACTGGAACGGCCTGTTGTTCGAGCACAACGGGCGCGAGGTCGGTACCGACCTGGCCAAGCTGGGACCCAAGGCCGAGTTCGACTTCGGCGGTTATGTCTTCGACCGCATGCACGTGCACGAGTGCCACTACAACTGGAAAACCTTCATCGAGGTCTACCTTGAGGACTACCACGTCGGCCCCTTCCACCCCGGGTTGGGCCAGTTCGTGACCTGCGAGGACTTGCGCTGGGAATTCGGCCGCCACCACTCGGTGCAGACCGTCGGCGTTCACCACGCACTCGAACGCCCGGGCTCGGCCGTCTACCAGCGCTGGCACGACGCAGTGCTGAAGTACCGGGGCGGCGTGGCACCGGCCCACGGCGCCATCTGGCTGACCTACTACCCGACGGTGATGGTGGAGTGGTACCCCCACGTGCTGGTCGTGTCCACCCTGGTGCCGCGCGGCCCGCGCCACACCACCAACCTGATCGAGTTCTTCTACCCCGAAGACATCAGCGCCTTTGAGCGCGACTACATCGATGCCCAGCAGGCCGCCTACCTGGAAACCTGCGTCGAGGATGACGAGATCGCGTTGCGCATGGACGCCGGCCGCCAGGCCCTGTACGAACGTGGCGACGACGAGGCCGGCCCCTACCAGAGCCCCATGGAAGACGGCATGCAGCAGTTCCACGAATGGTATCTGCGCGAGATGGGTCAGGACCAAGTGTCGGTGCCGGCCCGGCTTCAACCCGGCGGCTGAACGCCTGGGCCGGCGCGACCACAATGCCCGCGATGTCCGCCCCCCTGTTGATGTTGTTGGCCTCGCTGCTGTTCGCGTTGATGGCCGTGTGCGTGAAGTTCGCCTCGGCGCAATACGGGGCCGGCGAGATCGTCTTGTACCGCTCGCTGATCGGCCTGACGCTCATGGCGGCGGTGCTGCGCGGACGCGGCACCTCGCTCAAAACCCCCGTGCCGGCGATGCACTTCTGGCGCAGCCTGGCCGGTACCAGCGCCCTGTGCCTGTGGTTCTACTCCCTGGGCGCGTTGCCGCTGGGCACGGCGATGACCTTGAACTACATGTCGTCGGTGTGGATCGCCTGCTTCCTGATGGGTGCGGCGCTGCTGGCCGGCCCGGGCAGTCCGGCACGCATCGATGGGCGCTTGTTCGCCGCGGTCCTGGCGGGCTTCGCGGGCGTGGCGCTGGTGCTGCGTCCCACCATCGCGCAAGACCAACTCTGGCACGGCCTGTGCGGGCTGCTCGGCGGCATGCTGGCCGCCATGGCCTATCTGCAGGTGACGGCGCTTGGGCGAGCGGGCGAGCCCGAGGAGCGCGTGGTTTTCTACTTCTCGCTGTCTGGCGTCGTGTCGGGCCTGGCGCTGGCCCTGGCAACGACGGGCCTGCAAAGCCACAGCGCTCAGGGTCTGGCGCTGTTGCTGGCCATCGGTCTGCTGGCCACCGCCGCGCAATGGATGATGACGCGGGCCTATGCCATCGGCAGCACTCTGGTGGTCGCTGCCCTGCAGTTCATGGGCATCGTCTACTCGTTCGTGCTGGGGGTGTGGCTGTTCCACGACCCCGTCACCGTGCCGTCGCTGGCGGGCACCGCCTTGATCTTGATGGCAGGCCTGGCCGCCACGTTCATACGCGCACGCACACCGGCGGCCGACGCCCGGCTGCTGCCCTCCCGTTCCACCGACAGCTGAAGAGCCCGCCATGACCTTCCACACCCTGATCACCGCCGAAGAATTGATGGCGCTGCCAGCGACTGCGCGCGCCGTGTTGTTGAACTGCAGCTTCGACCTGGCGCAAACCGCGGCCGGCGCACAAGCCCATGCCGTCGGCCACCTGCCCGGCGCAGGCTACGTGCATCTGGACGTGGACCTGTCAGGCGCCAAGACCGGCCTCAACGGCCGCCACCCCCTGCCCGGGCGCGAGGCCCTGGCCGCCGCCGCAGGCCGCTGGGGCATCGCACCCGGCGTGCAGGTGGTCACCTACGACAACCAGGGCGGCCCGTATGCGGCGCGCGCCTGGTGGCTGCTGCGCTGGCTGGGCCACGACGCGGTGGCCGTGCTCGACGGCGGCGAGGCGGCGTGGCTGGCTGCTGGCGGCGCGTTGAGCACCGAGACCGTCCGGCCCCCCGCACAGCCGCCCTACCCCGCAAGGCCCCCGTCCATGCCCACGGTGTCTGCGGACGATCTGATGGCCCGGCTCGACGCCGTCTGCGTGCTCGATGCCCGCGCCGGCGAGCGCTACCGCGGCGAGGTCGAGCCGCTGGACCCGGTGGCCGGCCACATCCCCGGCGCACGCCTGCGCTTCTTCAAGGACAACCTGCAGGCCGATGGCCGATTCAAGCCCGCGGCCGACCTGCGCGCCGACTTCGCCGCCGTGACGGCTGGTGGCAGTGAGGTCGTGCACCAGTGCGGCTCCGGCGTCACGGCCTGCCACAACCTGCTGGCCATGGCCCACGCCGGGTTGGGTGACTCGCGCCTGTACCCCGGCTCCTGGAGCGAGTGGTGCGCCGACCCGTCACGTCCCGTGGCGCGTGGTTGATGGGGCCTTGACGCTCGTCAACCCCCGGCCCCAGGAAGCGCGCAAACTGTCGCCACGGGCCGCCGACCGGGCAGGTCCATCCCACTGGAGATCTCTATGTACAAGCGCATCCTGTTCCCCACCGATGGCTCGGAAATTTCAGTCAAGGCGCTGAACCACGCTCTGTCCCTGGCAAGGTTGTGCTCAGCCGAGCTGTTCGTGCTGTCGGTGAAGGAGCCGTTTCCCTTCAGCGCCATTTCCGAGATGCAACCCACGCCGCCGCAAGAGTTCTATGACCAGCAGGAGCGCGTGGCGGCTGCACGCGTGAAGGCGGCGGTCGACACGGGCACCGCGGCAGGCGTCAAATGTGCCGGCCACACGCTGGAGGCGTCCCATGCCTGGGAGGCGATCGTGGACCATGCCCAGACCCAGGAGTGCGATCTCATCGTGATGGCCTCGCACGGCCGGCGTGGCATGAGCGCGCTGCTGCTGGGCAGCGAGACGCAGAAGGTGCTGACTCACGGCACGCTGCCGGTGTTGGTCGTGCGCTAGACAGCGGCCCGCCGACCGGCGGGCACCGCATCAATGCGCATGCAGGCCCGCCATGGCCAGCAGCACCAGACCCAGGCCGGCTGACAACCAGCTCACCTGGGCCAGCGTCTGGCGCCAGTTGAGGCGTTGCTGCAGCTGCGGCAGCAGGTCGGCCACGGCGACGTAAATGAAGCTGCTCGACGCCACCACGAGCAGGTAGGGCAGCAGGGTCTGCCAGGGCCCGACCAGCACGTAGCCCAGCACACCGCCGGCCACCGCGGCCAGACCAGACAGCGCGTTGTAGAACAGGGCCTTGCGGCGCGAGAAGCCGGCGTTGAGCAGCACGATGTAGTCACCCGCCTCCTGCGGGATCTCGTGCGCCATGATGGCCAGCGCCGTGACCAGGCCCAGCGCCGGGTCGGCCAGGAAGGCCGTGGCGATGATCACGCCGTCGCAAAAGTTGTGCACGCTGTCGCCCACCAGCACGCTCAAGCCGCCGCGGCCGGCGCGCTGGGCGTCAAAGTGGTGGTGGTGGTCGTGCCCGTCGCCTTCGTGGTGGTGGTCGTGGCGGTAGAGCTCGGCCTTTTCCAGCAGCCAGAAGAACAGCAGCCCGGCCAGCAGGGTCGCAAACAGCGCTTGGGGGTCGGCGCCGCTCTCGAAGGCCTCGGGCATCACGTGCAAGAGCGCCGTGCCCAACAGCACCCCGGCCGACAGGCTGACCAGGCTCTTCACCAGCCGGCCCAGCACCGCCACGGTGAGCGAGGCGGCGATCAACACCGACAGCACGCTGCTGCCCCCCGTGGCCAGCACGATGTAGAGCAGCGTCAAGGCGTTCCCGCCGCGAACAGCGCGTGCGTGACCTGGCCGACCGCCCTTGCAGGACAGCGCGGGAAAGCGTTGAAGGCCACAGCGGTTGGAGGCATCTTTTGGGGTCTTTCGTGTCTTCGCAAAACGACAATTGTAGGGAGACGGTGGGCACAATCCAGCCATGGAAGAACGCAGCACGCCCCAGGCTGGCAACACACTGGCCGCCATCGACATGGGCTCGAACAGCTTTCGGCTGGAGATTGCCCAGTTGCAGCACGGGCGCTACCGCCGTGTCGACTACCTCAAGGACATGGTGCGTCTGGGCGGTGGGCTGGACAGCGAGGGCCTGTTGACAGAAGAGGCCGTGCAGCGTGGGCTGGCCTGCCTGCGCCGCTTTGCCAGCCGTCTGGCCGGTTTCGAGCCAGGGCAGGTGCGTGCCGTGGCGACCCAGACGCTGCGTGAAGCCCGCAACCGCAACGCCTTCCTCCTGCGCGCCCAGCAGGCTTTGGGCTACCCCATCGAAATCATCTCGGGCCGCGAGGAAGCGCGCTTGATCTACGCGGGCGTGGCGCACCTGCAGCCCAGCGAAGACACGCGGCTGGTCATCGACATCGGCGGCCGTTCAACCGAGTTGATCCTGGGCCGTGGCCGCCTGCCCCTGGTCGCCGAATCCTTCGGCGTCGGCTGCGTGGGGCTGTCGATGCGTTTCTTTGGCAACGGCCAGCTCACCCAGCAGGGCTTTCGGGCGGCCCAGGTGGCCGCGGGCGCTGAGCTGGAAGAGGCCTTGCAGCTTTTCGCGCCGGACCGCTGGAAGCTGGCGCTGGGCTCGTCGGGCACGGCCGGATCGGTGTCCCACGTGCTGCAGGCCGCAGGCGTTACCGACGGCCGCATCACACCTGCGGGCCTGCGCTGGTGCATCGAGCGCTGCCTGGAAGCCGGCCACCTGAGCCGCATCGACCTGCCCGGCCTGAAAGCAGAGCGTCGCGCCGTGCTGCCGGGCGGGCTGGCCATTCTGTACACGCTGGCCACGCACTTCGGCATCACTGAACTCTGGCCGGCCAAGGGCGCACTGCGCCAAGGCGTGATCATCGACCTGCATGAGCGCATCAACTCTGCGCAACACGCGCTGCCGGGCGACATGCGCGACGCCTCGGTGGCCGAGCTGCAACGCCGCTTTGATGTCAACGAAGCCCAGGCGGGCCGCGTGGCCAGCGTGGCCATGGCCTTGTTCGACGCCGCCCTGCCCGACCCCGACCCCGAGACCCGGCGTGAACTGGGCTGGGCCTGTGCCCTTCACGAGCTGGGCCTGATGGTGTCGCACCACGACCACCACCGCCACAGCGCCTACCTGCTGGCCCATGTGGACGCGCCGGGCTTTTCACAAAGTCAGCAGCGGCGCATCGCCGACCTGGTGCTGGGCCAGCGTGGCGGCCTGCGCAAGCTCGAACCGCAACTGGCCAGCGAAACCTTCGCCTGGCAGGTGATCTGCCTGCGCCTGGCCGCCATCAAGTGCCATGCCCGCGGCGAGGTCAGCAGCACCGCGCTGTCGCTGCGCGCCAAGGGCCGTGAAGCCGTGCTGGGCTTCGGCCCACGCTGGGCGGAGACGCATCCAAGAACCCTGTTTCTGCTGCAGGAAGAAGCCGCCGTGTGGGCCCGTTCGGGGCCTTTGCGGCTGACCTTGCCTTAGCCGCCCAGACTAGACTGTGCGCGGCTTGAATGCCGTCCCACCTTGGTCCCGCCACACGGAGCAGTCCAGCATGAGCACCATCCTCGTCACAGGCGCCAGCAGAGGCATTGGCCTGGCCACCGCATTGGCCTTCGCGCGCGCGGGGCACACGGTGGCCGCCACCATGCGCAACCCGGCGGCAGCGCCCGAACTCGCACGCGCCGCGGCCGCCGAGCGACTGGCGGTTTCAGTCTTCACCATGGACGTGGATGACGATGCCGCCGTGCCGCAGGCGATGCGCCGCATCGAGGCCGAACTGGGACCCATCGAGGTGCTCATCAACAACGCTGGCATCGAACGCATGGGGTCGGTGGAAGAGATGCCGGTTTCGGCCTTTCGCGAGGTGATGGAGACCAACTGCTTCGGCGCCATTCGCTGCATCCAGGCCGTGCTGCCGGGCATGCGCGAGCGGCGCAGCGGCTGCATCGTCAACGTGACGTCGATCTCCGGCAGGCTCGCCTCGTCGCCCATGGGCGCGTATGCGGCGTCGAAGTTTGCGCTCGAGGCCGTGTCCGAGTGCCTGGCGCAGGAGGTCAAGCCCTACGGCATCCGCGTCTGCGTGGTCGAGCCCGGCATCATCGACACCGACATGGCGCGCGACATCAGCGCAGCGGGCGATGAGTCGGTCTATCCCAACCAGCGGCGCATGGCTGCGATGTTCGTTGCCGCGCTGCAGCACCCGACGCCGCCTGGCGTGGTGGCCGACAAGCTGGTCGAGATCGTCGGCAGCGGCAGCTGGCAATTCAGGCACCCCGTGGGGCCGGACGCCGCGCCTTTCATGCAGTGGCGGGCGGCGCTCAGCGACGAGGCCTGGGTCGAGTGGGGCGCGCTCGACGACGACGCCTGGTATGCACGGCTGAAGGCCGATTTCGGCATGGATGCGCGGCCCAGCGCCGGCTGAACCCCATGCAGCCACCGCTGCCAGCGGCGATCTCAAGGGGCTGGCGCTGATGCAGGTGGCGAAGGCGCAGCTGGCGCACTGACGGCCGCAGGCAACTGCGGCGGCGTTGGCGGCAGCAGGCCCAGGCGTTGCAGCTGCTCTTCGATGCGCGGGGTCAGCTCGCGTGCACGGACCAGGTCGCGTTCGCCCAGCTCCGGGCTGCCCAGGCGCTGGTGCGCCAGACCGCGGCCGTAGAGCGCCACGGCAGAGGCTTCATGGCGCGTGGCGCGTTCGAAGCGGCGCAGCGCGGTCCTGTCGTCGCCCACGCGAAGGTAGGCCCAGCCCACGGTGTCGCGGTGCTGCGGCAGCGCGCTCTTGTTGTCGGCGGCCGCTTCGCAGTCCTTCAGCGCCAGGGGCAGCGCCTCGTTCGTGCGCAGACGCAGCAGGCAGCGCGCGTGTTGCGCATCGGCCAGCCTGGCGTCGTGCTCGTGGGTGTCTATCCACAGCCCGTATTGGTGCAGCGCCTGTGGCGCGAGCTGAAGGGTGTCGAAGAGGCGGCCCATCTCCAGGCGCAGGTGGCTGCTGGGCAGCAGTTGTGCGTCGAGCACGGCCAGGTCCTGCAGCGCCGCGCTGCGGTCGCCGCGCGGGGCGACCAGGAACCGCACGCGCATCAGCCGCGCTTCTTCAAGCGCCGGGTTCAGACGCAAGGCCTCATCGGCGTCGACCCGCGCAGCGCTGAGGTTGCGCTTGGCCAGCTGGACGCGGGCACGGCTGAAGAAGTGGTCGGCCACGGTCGGAGCCAAGGTGGTGGCACGGTTCAGGTCGTCGAGCGCGCTGTCGAGCTGGCCTGCGGCCAGTGAAGCCGCGCCTCGCCGCGCCAGCGCGTCGGCGTCCTGCGGGTCCAGCGGGCGCGGCAGGGCGGCCATGCGCGTGTCCAAGGGGCCCGCCGTGCCGCTGCCGGACGGGAACACGGACTGGCCGTTCCATGTGGCGTAGAGCTTGTCTTCGCGTTTGGATATGTAGATGCGGTGCGCGAGAAAGTAGTCCAGCCCGATGATCATGTCGTGGTCTTCGCTGTAGGTCTCGCTGACCGTCAGGCGGCTGTCGTTCAGGCGCTGCGTGGCGATCTCGATGCTGGCGACCGTGGCCGTCCAGGCCCGCGCGCGGCCGGCGCCCGCGCCACCGACGAAGCCGTTGCGCTGCATCTGGCTTTCCTCGATGCCAGCGCGGCCCGCAGCGCGCAGCGACAAGCTGGTGCTTGGCGCCCCGGTGTCCAGCAGCGCCGTCATGTTCACGCCATTGACCTTCACACGCAGCAGCAGCGCGTCGTTGCCACGGCTGCGGTTGCCTTTGCGCGACTGCAGCGGCGCCACGATGACCGGCGCTTCGCCCGCCCAGTGGGCGTAGTGCCCGTCTTCGCAGTCGCCTTTCGGAAAACTGAGTTTCACCTCGCCGTGGGCCAGGTCGTATTCGGTGTCGGCAAGCGAAAGGATGTTGCGGCCGATGATGCCGTCGATGCCCGCACCAATCTCGTTGCCGCCGACCAGAAACTCCACGTTCGGCACGCTTGCGCCGAGCAGGCCCAGCTTCTCGACGCGCGTGCGCTGCATCTCGATCTCGCCGGTGTGGCCACGCACCTGCACGCCCATTGGCAACCAGCGCAGCGGCAGCTTCAACTGGGTGGCGGTGGCCTTGCTGAGCACGCTGAAGAAGGCGCCACTGTCGACCAGCATCTGGGCCTCGGTGCCGTTGAGTGTGAGCTGGGCCACTGGTCGTCGCTCGACCAGCTGCACCGGCATCTTCAGCTGCTGCAGCTTGCAGGGCTCCGGCGCAGCCGCGGTTCCCGTGCTTGTGGCCGCCAGCAGCATCGCCTGCAGGGCATGCCGCAGCGGCACGGTGACGCCACTGCGGCGCGAGGACGGGGCTTGTGGCATGACGATGTGTCTTCCGTGGGCTGAGGCTGCAGCGCCGGCCGCCTTCGGGCACGGGTCCTGGCAGGGCAGCAGAAAAGCCAAATGTAGCGGCCGTTCAGCGCGTCAGACTCTGCGCGCAAGGGGTCTTTGGGCCTGCTATCGCAAAAACCTAATTCTGAAAAGAACGCGTGAATGAGGGGTGTGCCGCCGACACGTACGTTAGTACAGTACGGTGCGTTCGCACGCGCGGACCCACAGCACCGACTGCCCAGTGCAACAAAAGGGGATTGCCATGACTCGCAATGCAATTCGGGCTGCAGGCGCGGTGATCGCGCTGGCCTGTACCGCGATGACCACACCGACCTGTGCGGAGCCGACGGTCGTGGTTGCCTGGAACCGGGCCGCTCTGCAAGAAGTGCGGCTGACCAGGCAGGGCCCGCCCATCGCGGCACGCGCCCTGGCCATTGCGCACACCTGCATGTACGACGCCTGGGCCCCCTACGATGCCCTCGCCATCGCCTCGTCGGCCAGCGCGATTCCGCGGCGACCCGGGTCCGAGTCCACCGACGCCAACAAGGCCAAGGCCGTGAGTTATGCGGCTTACCGCTGCCTGCTCAATCTCTACCCGGCCGGCGCGGCACGGCTGGAGGCGCAGTTGCGCGCCCTCGGCCACGACCCGCTGGACGGGTCCACCAACCTGGCCACCGCGCAGGGCGTCGGCAATGCCGCTGCGGCCGCTGTTATCGCTGCCCGGCGCAACGACGGGTCGAACCAGTACGGCGACCTGGCCGCCGGTGCCTATGCCGACTACACCGGGTACGCACCTGTGAACGGCCCGATGCCGTATTGCCTGCCGGCAGCCACCGACACCTGCGTCACCAACGCCACGGACCCGCTGCGCTGGCAACCCCTGACCAGCGACACCGGGACCATCCAGCGCGCCATTGCGCCGCATTGGGAGCGGGTGAAGCCGTTCGCACTGACCGCGGCCAGCCAGTTCGACAGCCGACCTGAGGCCGCACTCGGGCCGCGGGTGCAGCAGAGCCCGGCGCTCTTGCAAGCCGACATGGACGAGATCCTGAGTGTGGCCAGCATGCTCGACCCCGACAAGAAACTGATCATCGAGTACTGGGCAGATGGCCCCGAGTCCGAGTTGCCGCCGGGACACTGGGGCCTCTTCGCACAGGCCGTCTCTGCCCGGGACCACCACTCGATTGACAAAGACGTGAAGATGTTCTTCGCGATGCACAACGCATCCTTCGACGCCGGCATCGTGGCCTGGCATCTCAAGCGCAAGTACGACGGGGTGCGGCCGATCACCGCGGTGCGCCGCCTGCTCGGCGGCCGGCAGACCTTCGCCTGGGGCGGGCCTGGCAAACCCAACCAGTGGATCGACGCCGGCACCTGGACCCCCTACAACCCGGGCAGCAACCTGACGCCCTCGTTTCCCGGTTTCGTCTCGGGCCACGCCACCTTCTCAGCCGCCAGCGCGGCGGCACTGCGCGCTTTTACCGGCAGCGACCACTTCGGTTTCTCGACCACCTTGCCGGCGAACTTCGGCCGCGTCGAACCCGGCATCCCGAGCGTACCGACAACGCTCAGCTATGCCACCTTCACCGCGGCGGCCAACGAAGCGGCAGCGTCCAGGCTGCTGGCCGGCATTCATTTTTCCGACGACAACAGCGTCGGTCTCGTGCTCGGCGACCTGGCAGGCAAGCAGGCCTGGAACCGGGCTCGGTACTTCTTCGACGGTGGCCTGAGCGTGGCGTCGACCAGCGGGGCTTCTTCGAACAAGGCGTCGGTCCTGTCCTGGCAACACAAGGTGGAAACGCTCGGCGACCGGCTCCTGGTGGTGGGCGTCGCCGCAGACAAAACCGGCAACGGCACCGTGAAGAGCGTGAGCTATGGCGACATGCAACTGACGCGACTGGGATCGCAAGTCAGCCCGGGTGGCCAGCGCGCCGAGATCTGGTACCTCATCGGCCCGGCTGCCGGCACCGCCACGGTGAGCGTGCGCATCACCAAATCCACCGGCGTGGTGGCTGGCGCAACCACGTATGTGGGCGTGAACCAGCAAACACCTTTCGGCACTTTCCGGGCCGCGAGCGCCAACGGCAACCGGGCCTGTGTGACGATGGCCAACGAGCCTGCTGCGCTGGTAACCACGGTGCAGGCCGTCGCAGGTGCTGCCGGCACCACGCGTCCCGGGCCCGGGCAGCTCGTGCGCTGGCTGAGTGTCAGCAATCAGAAAGGCGACCTGGAAGACAAAGTCGACAAAGACGACGTGATCGGCAAGGGCGCCACCTACCGGGCCGGACCGGTGGCCGATGTCTGCAGCCCCTTGGACACCAGCGCGGACTGGGCGGTCATCGGGGTACCCTTGCGGCCGGCTCAACAGCCTTGACCGAGCCCGCGACGGCGTGTCAGCTGCGCAGGGCTGCTGGCGCTTTCTGGCGCAACGACGCGCCAGGGTGCACACGCTGTCCGGAGCGGTGGGCTACCGGTAGCGCGCGCGCAAGTAGCGCCAAAGCCAGGCGCCGCTGAGCACAGACGCCAACGCGAGCAACGCGCCCACGATCCGCGACGAGGATGCCGCCCCGGGAACTGCAGATGTGTCGGCAGAGGACATCCCGGTTCCCTTGCGCGGCACGATCACCAGATCACCAATGGGCGCGCCCGCCCAGCTCAACTTCAATGGCCGCGCATTGCCGGGCAATTGCGCCGAAAGCAGTTCGCCGATAGCAGGCGGCGTCGCCAGGCCAGCGTGGGCGACGACCTGCATGCGTTCATTGAGCACCACGGCCGAGGCAAAGTGGCCCATCGACAGGTGATCTGTCAAGGCCTCCTGTGCTTCACCGTAGTCGCGTTCGGCGAGCGAGAAGGCCAAGCTGCGCTTGAGGGTTTCGTCCGACAGGCGGTTCAGGCGTCCAAGTTCGCTGTCTTGCTCTGCATTGGCGCTGGCGCTCATGCTGACGCCGACCGGCAACGTCGGCGCTGCGCCGCCTGCGGCCAGCCACGCGCCGCCGGCCGCCGCCACTCCCAAGGCTGCCAGTGCGGCCCACAGTTCGCTGGGCGCTGAGGCCCGCTGGCGCCTGTCGACGCGGTTCCAGGTGGCCTGGGCAGCGCGTCCGATGCCCATGGCATGAAGCTCTGGCGCCAGCCAGTGCTCACAAAGCAGTCGAATGGTTGCCGTGTCGCCCACGGCCGCCGCCCCGCGGCCATAACGGTGCTGCACCACAGCGAGCACGCCTGCCTTGGCATTCAGGCGCCAGAAATAGACCCACTGACGAGGGCTCAATCCGTGGGCCACCAGTTCGCCAGGCTCGCCGCCGAGGTCCGTGCACCAGCCTTCAACCTGCGCAACCGCGCCAGGAAAAAGGCGCTGCAAGGTCGTGTCGGCCGGCATGCGGGAATTGGTGCCGCCAGAGTCGCCCATTGAGCGGCCCGCCACGATGACGCGGCGCTCCACGTCGATCACCGCCACGCGGGCAGATTCAGCGTCCACTTGCGCCCACAGCGAAGCGTAGTCCACGCCGCGCTGGCGGGCGCCCGGGCTGACCGAGTCGGGTGCGCCCCGGGCGGCGGTTGAGACAGTCTCGTGCGATCGGTTGGCAGGGGTCATGGCGGTGGCTCAGCGCGCGGCCAGGCCCATGGCCCTGCGTGTGGCCGAATTGAACGGGTCGAGCTCGCGCAGCGTTGCGTCGGTGGCTTCCACAAACCCGGTCAAGCCGGTGGCCTTGGTGAATGCAGCGCCGTCTTCGGCGTCGGCGAAGAAGTCCCGCATTTGTGTACGCAGGCGGTCGGCGCGCGCACGCTCCAGGCGCGGGTGGGCCAGCCAGATGAAATTGGGGATGCGCGCAAAGGTCTCGACGATGCGCATGCGCGTGGCTTCCTCAGGCGGCAGCACGCGGAACTCGCCTGTGCTCATGATGGCGGCCACCGCCTCGCCAGTGAGCATCATGCGACCGACGCCCAGGTCGGTGCGCGCACCCTTGGATTCATAGTCGCGCCCGGCCTCGAGATTCTGGCCGCGCAACCACTGCTGGCCATACATCGCCACCAGCGATTGCGGGTTCGCGAAGCCCACCGCTTTACCGGCGACATCTCGCGGCGAACTGATGCCGCCTTCAGTGGGCGTGACCAACAAGGCGCCGATGCGCGGTTCGAACACGCCCAATGGCATGAGCCCGCGGTCCAGCTGGGCGACACGGGCCATGTGCGGCGGGCTGATCGCCACGTCGAACTCCCCGGCCACCGCAGCATCGAAGAAGGCTTTGAAGTTGCCGGGCACGACGATGCGTACCCGGGTGCTTCCGCCGCGTTCAAGGTAGCGCTTGAGTGGCTCGTACTGCGCAGCAAGGGTGGCTGCGGAGATGTAGGGCACCACGCCGATGACGAGTTCGCCGGGTACCGAGGCGGGCGTGCCGCCAGCCTGTTGTGCGGCAGGCGGCGACACCGTAACGGCCGGTGCGAGTGCCGGTGCGGGCGCCGGTGCTGCTGGGGCAACAACGGGCGCGGGTACCGCTGCTGGCACACGCACGACAGACGCCGCTGCCGTTGCCGGTGCCAGCGCAGCAGCCGCGGTCGGTGCAGCCGTGCTGCCGATCGCGCGCAGGTAGCGGCTGCCGTCGGCTTCGGTCACGAGTTCAAGCACGTCGCCCGCGATGATCACGTTTGGGTTGGACAGTCCGCTCTTGCGAGCGTCATACAACTTGCGCCATTGGCGCGCATCGCCGGTATACCGGGCGGCGATCTGCGACAGCGTGTCGCCGGCCTTGATGACGATCGTCTCGGACACGGCCGGTGTGGCTGCACCCACCGCAGCGCTCAACGCAAGCAGGCCCAAAGCCAAAAGGCTGCGCATCGCGCGAAGGGGCGCAAGCGGCCCAGGCACCGAACCATCATCATGACTCATACCGTGGTCCTTCTCATTCAGAGTTTCGTAATTCAGGTGTTCCGACAAAGGCCGCCGGCCCGCGATTTGGAAGACAGGCGGCGCCTAATTTCGCCATACGTCACAGGTCTGTCTGAACGGTGCCGTGAGTATGCCAAATCAAAAGTCCGTGTAACAAACCTTATCTTACTCAACCCGCGCTCTTCACCTGCCGGATTGAGGTTTCTCATTCATCTGCCACCCCCCCCTAATACTAGGGATTAACAGTGCGAAACGCGATAACGCGGATGGTTTCGGAGGCACCATAGAAGGCAATGCGTAGGGTGCGCGTATACCTTGCGGAGCCGCCCCCATGGCCTGTGGCCGGTAACTTTCCACTGGCCTTTGCGCAAACAGCGCAGCGTTTCATCTCAGGAGCCGAGTCAACATGCTGGACACCATTTTCAGAAGCCCTGCAGAGCGCAGGCTGACCGAGGTCGATCTGCGCGACCTGATTGCCGAGGTGCGCCAGGAACGCAGTGCCCTCGTCGCTGAACGCGAGGCGTTTCGCACCCAGCTCGATGCCGCCAACGGCGCGGTGGCCAAGCTGGCCCGCACCAGCAAGTCACTCGATGAATTGAAAGCCAAGGCCGACGCCACGATGCTCAAGGTCGATGGCCTGGGCGAAATCGCCGCCAGCTACGACGAGCGCGCGCGCCGACTGGAAAAACTCGACCAACGTGTGGGCTTGCTCATGGGGCAGGTCGCCGAGGCGCAGAAGACCGCCCAGGGCGTGCTGGCACTGGATGGCCTGCTGACGCAACACCGCTTGGCGCTGCAGGAGGTGGCTGGCAGCACCAGCCAGGCGCAGGCCTCCCTGGTCGCTGTCCGCGCGGACAGCAAGGAGCTCGAGCAGGTTCATCAGCAACTGCACCAATCCACCGCCGACATTCAGCAGGCGGTGCAGGGTTTGACCGTGTTCGGCAACCAGCTCGCAGAACTGCGCCAATCCGAAACGCAGCTTCGCCAGGAGGTCGGCAGTGCACACGATCTGGCGCGTGCTGCGCGCGCCGAGGCCGAAGCGGCCGCCTCGGCCTCCCAGGAGTTGTCCAGCCGCTTTGAGTCGCTGGCTCAATTGCAGGAGCTGAGCAAGGACACCGAGAAGCGCATCTCCGCGCTTCACGCGCTGGCCGAGCACGTGTTGTTCAAATCCAATTCACTGGAGACGCAGAAACATGCCCTTGACCACGCGACGGCAGAAACGGCGCGACTCAACCAGGCGATCTGGGCAATGGACCAACAAATGGCCAAACTGGGCCAAGGCCAGGACAAGCTCCAGCATGCCGAGGAAGCTGCGCAGCGAATCCTCCAGTTGTCGCGCGCGTCGGCGCAGGACCTTTCTGTAGCCACCGCCGGGCGAGAGAGCTTTGTGCTTGAGTCTGCCCGTTTGGACAGCCAGGGCCGGGCGCTGCTGGACAGCCTGCGCGCCACGGCGGAGCGGCTTTCCTTGGAAAAGGCGGAGTACAGCGCGTTCGAAGTGCGGCTGCAGAGCCTGTCCGAGGGGCTGGTCGATGCCGAAACGCGCATGCAGGCCGTGCTCGCCATGGACGACAACTTTGCAGCGATGGTGCACAAGGCCGATGGCATCACGAAAGTCTTCAACGACCTGCGGGTCGAGAGCGAAGCCTTGGCGCAAAAGCAGGCGGTGCTCGGTCAGCTGACCGACCAGTTGAGCCTGGTCGAGGCGACGGGCCGGCGAACGGCCGCTCAGCACGAAAGCCTGATGAGCTCTCAGGCCGACCTGGCAGCGATGCGGGTCGAAGTGGCCGCGTTGCACACGTCGTACGCCGAGGCGTCACGGCTGCGTGACGCACTGAAACAGGACCGTGCGGGCCTGGAGGCCTTTGCAGAACGCAGCGCCGACATGATCGGGCGCACGCCGGTGATCGAAACCCGTTTGCAGGCTCTGCTCGACCAGATGGGCCAACTCGAGCAGGGCGCGACAGCGGCGCAGCGCCTGGACGAGACGACGCGCGCGCTCCAGCAGGGGCTGGAGCAGGTCAGCGGGCGCATGGAGTTCGTTTGCAATGTCGGCGACCGTGTCAATGCGCTTTTTGAGATCACCGGCGACGTCGAACGCAAGCTGTCCGAGATGGCGGCACGGCGAAGCGAAGTCGATTGTTTGTCGCAAGAGTGTGACAGCCTGCGCAAGCGCATGGCGCTGGCGCACCAGCAGCTCGAAAGCTTGTCGGTGCAGCAGTCGCGCTTGCTGCCGCTGGAGGCGAACGTCGGGCGCCTGGGTCAGGAGCTTCAGGATGCGCGCCAGGCTGTAGCCGCCCTGAAACAGGACGATGCCGCCCTGCTTGACCAGCGCGGCCGCCTGCTTGAACAAATCGGACAGGGCAGCCACCAGGCGGCCGTCAGCGCCGAGGAACTGCGCCAACTGCGCTTGTTGGGCGAAAGCCTGACCCAGGCCAGCGGCCGCAGCGACGCGGTGTTGGCAGAACTGGCGCAGGTAGAGGCGCGCCAACGCGACGCGCTGGCACAAGTCAGCCTGACCGAAGAACAGCTGCAGCGCGCCGAAAAGGCCACGCGTCAGCTCGAGCAACGCCACGCGCTGATGGCCAACACCGGCAAGGCGCTGGTGGACTTCGAGTCGCGCCTGGCCGATTTGAACTTTATGGTCGAACGCTCGGACAAGCGGTTGCAGGCCCTGGCCGACCGTGAATCGACGGTGCTTGCAGTCAAGGCAGAGGTCGACGGCATTCGGCAACTGGCCAGCCGCAGCAAAGCCGATTTGCAGTTTGTGTCCGAGCACCGACAGGATGTGAGCGATTTGCGCGTCAACGTCGACGAATTGCTCTCCCGAATCGGCGACACCGACGGCAAGATCGCGCTGATTGAGTCGTGGCGCAAGCAAGTCGACGAAGTCCAGGTGCACGCCAGGGACGTCAACGCCCTGCTCGCCGAAGTGCAGGGCACGCTGGAATGCCTGAGCGAACAGCGTGTCGTGATCGACGATGTGGGCGAGAAGCTGGCGCGGCTGGACTTCACCGTGCAGGAAGCCCAGATCACTCTGTCGCGTCTGGACACCTCGTCGCAGGAGTCCCAGAACACCCTGCGAACCCTGCAACGCGAGCGCGAAGTCGCCGAACGCGTGGCCGCCAGCATCAAGATCCTTCGCGCGCGCGGCACCAACCTGACGGCGTGAACCGCCCCAGCCCCATCCCGCGGATGAGGGTGGGGCGCCCGAACATCGGTACCCGCTCCGCGGCAGCGATGTCGCGGGCCGGACTGGCCCGGACGGTCAAGCTACAACTGGTCGGGCCCGATCACCGCCTGCAGCGCGACCTGCAAGCCCGCGTCGCGCTGGCGGGCGCGCAGCCACCAGACGCCGCCCTTGCGCACCGACCAGGCTTGCGGTTGGCCTGACAGCAGGTAGGCCGCCGTCAACCCGAGCGTGGGCTGGTGGCCCACCACCAGCACGGGCTCCCGCGCCTCGGGCCAGCGCACGCTGTGCAGCAGGGCCTCGACCGTGGCGTCAGGCGCCAGGGCGGGTACGGTCTTGAACTTGCGGTCCAGGGCCGCAGCGGTCTGCTGCGTGCGCCGGGCCGGGCTGACCAGCACCCGCGTGCTCGACGGCAACTGCTGGTTAAGCCACGCCGCCATGCGTTGAGCCTGGCGCTCGCCCTTTGGGGTGAGGGCACGGTCCAGGTCGTCCTGCACCTCGCGCATCTCGAAGGCTTCGGCGTGACGCCACAGGATCAGGTCCATGTGCATCGTGCCTGTCAAGGCGCCGCAAAGCGCTGCATCAGGGCCTGCTGTGCACTGACTCCGGTGTCAGCAACGCGGCGGTAGCGGCCCTCGGCGTCGAGCTGCCACGCGTCGCGCTGGTCGCGCAGATACGGCACCAGTGCTTCGTCGATAACGCGCTGGCGCAGCGCCGGGTCGCGCACGGGCCAGGCGACTTCGACACGGCGAAACATGTTGCGGCTCATCCAGTCGGCGCTGCTCAGGTACAGCACCTCCTCGGACTGATCCTGCCCCCAACAGAAGTACAGCACGCGCGTGTGTTCCAGGAAGCGCCCAACGATGGAGCGCACGCGGATGTTTTCACTGTGGCCCGGCTCCTGCGGCGGCAACATGCAGGCGCCACGCACGATCAGGTCGATACTCGCGCCCGCCTGCCCGGCCTGCACCAGCGCGTGGATGAGCGCCGGATCGGTGAGCGCATTGACGCGCACCACGATGCGCGCCGGCAACCCTTGGCGCGCGGAGTCAGCGACCTGATTGATGTGCTTGAGCATGCGCCGGTGCAGCACGAACGGCGCGGTCAGCAAATGGTTGGGCGGCCGGCCACGGGTCTGGCTGGCGAGTTGCAGGAACACGGCATCAGCGTCGGCGGTGAGGCCGGCATCGGCGGTGAGGTAGCCCATGTCGGTGTACAGCCGCGCCGTGCGCGGGTTGTAGTTGCCCGTAGACAGGTGGGCGTAACGGCGCAGGCGTGTCCAGCTGACGCGCTTGCTGCTGGCACCGCTGGCGCCAGTTTCCCGACGCGTCACCAGCAGCAGCTTGGCGTGGGTCTTCAAGCCCACGATGCCGTAAACCACCTGTGCCCCCACGGCCTCCAGCCGCTCGGCCCAGTTGATGTTGGCCTCTTCATCGAAGCGTGCGGTCAACTCCACCACCACCAGCACTTCCTTGCCGCGGCGCGCGGCCTCGATCAGCAGGTCCATCAGGACGCTTTGGGTGCCAGTGCGGTAGATGGTCTGCTTGATGGCCAGCACGTCGGGGTCGTGCACAGCTTCGCGAAGGAACTGCACCACGGGCTCGAAGCTCTCGAAGGGGTGATGCAGCAGCACGTCGCCCTGGCGCAGCCGTTCGAAGATCGAACGCCCTGGCGGCAGGCTGGCGATGGGCCAACTCGGCTCGTAGGGCGGGAAGCGCAGCGCGTCGGCATCGGCCTGGTCGATGAGCTGGTTCAGGCGCACCAGGTTGACCGGGCCGTTCACCTTGTACAGCGCCACCTCAGGCAGCTCGAACTGTTCGAGCAGGAAGCGTGTCAGTTCGTCGGGGCAGGTGCTGACAACCTCGAGCCGGATGGCCTGGCCGTAGTGGCGGCTGGTGAGCCTGCGGCGCAGCGCCTGGCGCAGGTTGGTGACATCGTCGGCGTCGACTTCCAGGTCGGAATCACGCGTCACGCGGAACTGCGAAAAGTACTCTACCACCCGGCCCGGGAACAGCTCGGCCAGATGGGCCCGGATGACACTGGTCAGCAGCACGAAGCCCTGCTGGCCACCGCACAGCTCGCGTGGCAGGCCGATGACCCGCGGCAGCACGCGCGGCACCTTGACAATGGCGATCTGGTTCTCGCGCCCGAACAGGTCGCGCCCGCCCAGCCGGGCGATGAAGTTCAACGACTTGTTGGCGACTTGCGGGAACGGGTGGCTGGGGTCCAGGCTGACCGGCACCAGCAGGGGGCGCACCTGCTGCTCAAAGAACTTGGCCACCCAGGCGCGCTGGGCCTGGTTGCGCTCACCATGGTTGAGCACGACGATACCCTTGGCGGCCAGCGCCGGCATCACCGACTCGTTGAACAGCGTGTACTGTTCGTCGATCAGCTCGTGGGCCGCCTCGGACACGGCTGCCAGGTCGGCATGCGTGACGCCACTGCCCGGCTGGCGCACGGCCTCGATGTAGTCAGCCACGCGGACCTCGAAGAACTCGTCGAGGTTGGAGCTGACGATGGTCACGTAACGCAGCCGCTCCAGCAGCGGGACGTCAGCACGCCGGGCCTGGGCCAGCACACGGCGGTTGAACTGCAGGATGGACCGTTCGCGATTCAACAGGGCGCCGACTGGCGAGTGCGGCAAAGGCAGGTTGGGTTCAGGTGCTGGCCCATGTACTGGGGACACGGGCGGCTGGGCCTTGGAGTCGTCGGTCATCCCCCGAGTGTATGAATCTTCGAAGTCAGGGCCGTGACACGCTCTAGTTAGCCGAGCCGGCACGCCGATTCGCGCTACTTCAGCGAAGTTGACAGGAAGGCCTGCAGCCGCTCGGTTTGCGGTCGGGCCAGCAGCTCGCGCGGGTCGCCCTGCTCCTCGATCCGGCCCTTGTGCAGGAAGACCACGTGGTTGCTGACCTCGCGCGCAAAGCCCATCTCGTGGGTGACGACGACCATGGTGCGGCCTTCCTCGGCCACCGAGCGCATCACGCGCAGCACCTCGCCCACCAGTTCAGGGTCGAGTGCCGAAGTGGGCTCGTCGAACAGCATCACCTGCGGCTCCATGGCCAGTGCGCGGGCGATGGCCACGCGCTGCTGCTCACCCCCCGACAGGTGCGCCGGGTAGGCATTGGCACGGTGCATCACGCCCACGCGCTGGAGGTAGCGTTCGGCGCGCGCCACGGCCTCGTCGCGCGACAGGCCCAGCACCTGGATCGGCGCTTCGATGACGTTTTCCAACGCCGTCATGTGGGCCCACAGGTTGAAGTGCTGGAAGACCATGGACACGCGCGAGCGCAGGCGCTGCAGTTGGGCCGCGTCGGCGGCCTTGAGTGCGCCAGCCTTGTCCGGTACCAGCACCAGTTCCTCCCCCGACACGCTGATGCGGCCGGCGTTGGGCTGCTCCAGCAGGTTCAGGCAGCGCAGGAAGGTGCTCTTGCCGGAACCGCTGGAGCCGATCATCGAAATCACGTCCCCCTGGCGGGCCTGCACGCTGACGCCCTTGAGCACCTCGTTGTCGCCGAAGCGCTTGAAGATGCCCTCGGCGTGCAGCACCCAGCCGGTGCTTGGACTCTTCATGCGCTCAACAACTTGCCGGTGCGCGCCAGCGAGGTGCCTGCGATCTTGGCCAGCCGCATGCCCGGCGTGGCCCAGCGTGTGGCAATGCGGGCGTAGAGCACGCCAGTGGATACTGAACGGATGGGCACGACCTCGCCCGTGTCGATGTCGACCACATCGGCCACGACCGCGCCTGCGGGCACCCACACACCGGGCTCCAGGTGGAACACCACCACACCGGCGCGCGGCGCGTTGATGGGCTCGCTGCCGGCCAGTGGCGTGGGCTGGCACAGCGCGGCGGGCAGCGGCTGAAGAGTGCCGGCAACGATGCCACGCCGGCGCAGGAATTCGATGATGGCGGCGGCATCACGCCGTGCCAGAGCGTGGTCGGTGTCGGCCTCGCCCCGCAACTCCACCGTCACGCAGAAGCAGGCCAGCGGCACGGGATGCGGCGCAAACTGCTTCTGCACCTTCAACCAAGGGCTGCTGCAGGCCTCGTCGAAAGGCGAGTCGCCCGACTCGGTGGCCAGCAGCACGGCCTGGGCGCCCAGCAGCGCGCCCAACTCGGCGCACAGGTCGGCCTGGGGCGTCAGGCCGTACAGGTGCATCACGGCTTGCGAATCGCAATGCAGGTCCAGCACCACATCGCTGTCGATGGCCAGTTGCACCAGCTTGTTCTTCAGGTCCTGTGCCGGCGAGGCAGCCGTCAGGGCCGCGGCCGCATCGCGCAGCGCGGCGCGAACCGCCAGCACATTGGCGTGCGCATCGTCACCCAGGCGGCCTTGCAGTGCGGCACAGGCCGCCTGTGCCAGGTCCGGGTGGTTGCGGTTGAAGTTGATGCCGTCGCGGACATCGAAGCGACCGAGGTGCTGACCGATCACCTGCTGTGCCAGGCCGATGGGGTTGGCGTAAGGTACCAGCTGCACTTCGCCCAGCAACTGGCCGGCTGACTCCAGCGCCAGGAGTTGCACGCGCAGTGCCTGCGCCACCAGCAGGCCGGGCACCTCGTCGGCATGCAGTGCCGCCTGGATGGTGGCGCGCGGGCCCGCGCCCGGCGTGCCGAAGCGCAACACGCTCAGGCTGTGGCGGCTGCCTGGCGTAGCGCCTTGGAGGTCTAGGGTCTGAACTTGCATGGGGGCACTTGGAATTTGGAAAACGTTCAGGCCGGCCGCGCCGGGTGGGACGCGAGCGGGGTTACAACGGCGCCGGGCCGCCGCTCGGTCTGCAGATGGCGCAGGAAGCGCTTCTCCAGCAGCTTGAAGGCACCCACCATGGAAAAGGTGAGCGTGAAGTAGATGACCGCCGCCGTGCCGAAGGCCTCGGCCGGCAACAGGTGGTTGGCATAGACGTCGCGCGCCACGCGGGTCACGTCCACCAGCGTCACGGTGCTGGCGATGGCCGTGGCGTGCATCATGCCGACGACCTCGTTGCTGTACTGCGGCAAGGCGCGGCGCAAGGCGCTGGGCAGCAGGATGCGGCTGTACAGCTTGAAGCCCGACAAGCCGTAGGCGCGTGCGGCCTCGACCTCGCCCGACGGGGTGGCGCGCAGGGCGCCAGCGAAGATCTCTGTGGTGTAGGCCGTGGTGTTCAAGGCGAAGGCCAGCCAAGCGCAGAACCAGGCCTCGCGCAGCAGCGGCCACAGCACGCTGTCGCGCAAACCTTCGAACTGCGCGAAGCCGTAGTAAACGATGAACAGCTGCACCAGCAGCGGGGTGCCGCGGAACACGTAGGTGAAGAACCATACCGGCCGCGACAACCACTTTCGGCTGGAGACCCGGGCCACGGCCAGCGGCACCGACAGCACGAAGCCCGTCGCCACGCTGATGACCAGCAGCACCAGGCACACCTGCAGCCCGGCGGCGAAGTCGGGCAGGCTTTGAACGATGACGGACCAGTCAAGCATGACGGGCTTAGAAGACGATGGCCTTGACGCCCAGGCTGTAGCGGCGTTCAAGTCGCGACAGCAGGAAGATCGAGACGGTGGTGATGGCAAGGTAGATCAAGGCAATCACCACGAAGAAGGTGAAGGGCTCGCGCGTCGCCGAAGCAGCCAGGTTGGCGCGGTGCACCATGTCGTCCAGCCCGATGATGGACACCAGCGCCGTGGCCTTGACCATCACGAGCCAGTTGTTAGAAAAACCCGGGATGGCGTGGCGCACCATCTGCGGCAGCACGATGCGCGTCAACACCTTGGATCGGCTGAGTCCATAGGCCTGGGCCGCTTCGATCTGCCCCCGCGGGATGGCCAGGATGGCGCCACGAAAAGTCTCGGTGAGGTAAGCGCCGAAGATGAAGCCGATGGTCAGCACCCCGGCGGTGAAGGGCGGCACGTCGATGTAGCCCCAGCCCTGCGCATCGGCGACCGAGTTCAACAGGATCTGGCCGCCGTAGAAGATGAACAGCATCAACACCAGTTCAGGCAGGCCACGGACAAGCGTGGTGTAGGTCTCGGCCAGCAAGCGCGCCATGCGCGAGCCCGACAGCTTGGCCACGGCCCCGAGCAGCCCGAACAGGCAGGCGATGGCCAGGGAGGCTGCCGCCACGCTCAGCGTGACCCACAGGCCGGCCAGGATGGCTGAAAAGTAGCCGTGCAGCATGGCGTTCAGGCGCGCTGGGCCAGGGGTGCAGCCACCCGGACCGGCCGATTACAGCGAGAGGAAGTGCGCCCTGTAGTGCAGCATCTCGTCGATCGACTCATGGATGTCGGCCAGCGCGGTGTGGGCCTGGGCCTTCTTGAAGCCGTCCAGCACGGTCGGCTTCCAGCGCCGGGCGAGTTCCTTCAGCGTGCTCACATCCACGTTGCGGTAATGGAAGAAGGCTTCCAGCTTGGGCATGGTGCGGGCCATGAAACGGCGGTCCTGGCAGATGCTGTTGCCACACATCGGGCTCTTGCCCTTGGGCACGTGGCGCAACAGGAAGGCGATGACAGCGGCTTCGGCCGCTGCTTCGTCGGTCGTCGAGGCGCGCACGCGTTCGGTCAGGCCGCTCTTGCCGTGGGTGCCCTTGTTCCAGTTGTCCATGGCGGCCAGTGTGGCGTCGCTCTGGTGCACGGCAAACACGGGGCCTTCGACGCGCAGCGTGAGCAGCGGGTCGGTCACCACCACGGCGATCTCGATGATGCGGTCGGTGTCGGGGTACAAGCCGGTCATCTCGAGGTCGATCCAGACCAGGTTCTGGTCGCTGGGTGGCAGGGGGTTGTCGGTCATGGGGCGATCGGGAGCTGGGGGTCGCTGGATTCTGGCCCAAGCCTACACTCGACACCCATGGATGTTTCAACCGTCACCGCGGCCTTTGCCGCTGCCTTGCTGGCGTCGCTGGCCGTGAAACTGTGGTTGGCCACGCGGCAGATGCGCCATGTGGCGGCCCACCGCGCGCAGGTGCCTGCCGCATTCGAAGGCCATGTCACGCCGCAGGCGCATGCCAAGGCCGCCGACTACACGCTGGCCAAGGGCCGCCTGGGCCTGGTCGGCATGGCGTTTGGGTCGGCGGTGCTGCTGGCGTGGACGCTGATCGGCGGGCTGGATGCCTTGAACACTCTCCTGCGCGATGCCTTGCTGCCCGGCTGGGGACCGATGGCCTATCAACTGGCCTTGCTGTCGGCCTTTGTGGTGATCGGCGGTCTGATCGAGCTGCCGCTGGACTGGTACGCGACCTTCCGCGTCGAACAACGCCACGGCTTCAATCGCATGACGACGCGGCTGTGGCTGGCGGACATGCTCAAGGGCGCCGCCGTGGGCGCGGTGGTGGGGTTGCCGCTGGCGGCACTCATCTTGTGGATCATGGGCTCGTCGGGCGGACTGTGGTGGCTGTGGGCCTGGGCGGCGTGGGTGGTGTTCAACCTGGTGATGCTGGTGCTGTACCCGACCGTCATCGCACCGATCTTCAACAAGTTCGAACCGCTGCCCGACGAGGCCCTGAAGGCGAGGGTCCAGGCCCTGATGCAGCGCTGCGGCTTCGCTGCCAAGGGCTTGTTCGTGATGGACGGCAGCAAGCGCTCAGCCCATTCCAACGCTTACTTCACCGGCCTGGGTGCGGCCAAACGCGTGGTCTTCTACGACACGCTGCTGCAGCGCTTGTCTGCGGCCGAGGTCGAGGCTGTGCTCGCTCACGAACTGGGCCACTTCAAGCACAAGCATGTGCTCAAGCGAATCGTGGTGATCTTCGCCATGAGCCTGGCGGGCCTGGCCCTGCTGGGCTGGCTGGCCGGCCAGAGCAGCTTCTACACTGGACTGGGCGCGGGCCCGAATCTGGGCGCACCCAACGACGCGCTGGCCCTGATCCTCTTCACGCTGATGTTGCCGCCATTCACTTTCTTCGTCGCCCCCGTCATGGCGCACTACTCGCGCCGAGACGAATTCCAGGCCGACGCCTACGCCAGTGCCCAGGCCGACGGCCAGGCCCTGGCCAGCGCCTTGCTGAAACTGAACGAAGACAATGCAGCCACGCTGACACCGGACCCGTTGTACGTGCGCTTCTACTATTCGCACCCGCCGGCCAGCGAGCGCCTGGCCGCCCTGCACACCGCCCTGCCCCGCGCCGCATGAACCCACTCGCCCTGTTGCAATGCACGCCGCTCGAAGGCCACCCGCCGATGAGCGCCGAAGACATCGCCCAGCATCTGGCTGCAGCACCCGGCTGGGCGCTGACCGACGGCGCGATCCAGAAACGCTACGACTTCGCCGACTACCACCGCACCATGGCTTTCGTGAACGCCCTGGCCTGGGTGGCGCACGTGCAAGACCACCACCCGGACCTGCAGGTGTCGTACAACCGTTGCACGGTGCACTTCAACACCCACTCGGTGGGCGGGATCTCGGTCAACGACTTCATCTGTGCGGCCAAAGTGGACGCGTTGCTGCCTTGACGGCCGCGGCCCCGCGCGAACCCGGGCTGGTGGTGGCCGCTCACGGGCGGCAGGTCATCGTCGAAACGCCCGAGGGCCGGCGCGTGCTGTGCCAGACGCGCGGCAAGAAGAGCGAGCTGGTGGTGGGTGACCGCGTGCAGTGGATGGCCACCGGCGACGCTGGTGTGGTCGAACAGCTGGAGCCGCGCCGCAACCTGATGTTCCGCCAGGACGAGTGGCGCACCAAATCCTTCGCTGCCAATCTCGACCTGCTGCTGGTGTTGGTCGCCGGTGAGCCGGTGTTCAGCGAGAGCCAGCTCACGCGCGCGCTCATTGCAGCGCAGGCCGCGGGCATACCCACCTGCATCGGCTTGAACAAGGTCGACCTGCCCGCCACCGCCGCAGCACGCGCCCGGCTGGCCCCTTACCTGGCCATGGGCTTGCAGCTGATCGAGCTGGCGCTGAAGCATGACACCGACGTGGCCCGTGCCACGCTGGCACCCTTGCTGGCGGGCCGCACGACCCTGGTGCTGGGGGCCAGCGGCATGGGCAAGAGCACGCTGATCAACCTGCTGGTGCCCACCGCGGCCGTCCGCGTGAACGAGATTTCTCAAGCGCTGCAGAGCGGTCGCCACACCACCACCACCACCACGCTGTACTGGCTGGACGAGGCGCGCAGCACGGCGCTCATCGATTCACCGGGCTTCCAGGAATTCGGCCTGCGCCAGGTCAGCGCCGAACAGCTTGCCGGCTTGATGCCCGACTATGCCGCCGCGCTGGGCCACTGCCGCTTCTACAACTGCACCCACCGCCACGAACCGGGTTGCGGCGTGCGCGCTGCGGCAGACCGGGGAGAGATCAGCCCCACCCGCCAGCGGCTCTACGCCGAACTCTTCGAAGAGCTTTCGCGCCGCAGCTACTGAGCCCGCGCGGCGGCTCGCGCCAGCACGTTGCGAATCAGCCGAGCACGTTGGCCAGCGACAGCAAGGCGACCAGCAGCATCCATAGAACCACCGACCGCCACACCAGCCCCACCACACTCTGCAGGTGGCCCGGCACGAGTGGCACGCCCGAAGTGGAGCCGTCGGCGTCAGCCGCGCCCGGCTCGCCACCGGCACTGAAGGTCTTGCTGCGGTCCGGCGTGACACCCGGGGCGGCGACACCGCCGAGCTGCACACCGACGGCGCCCGCAGCGGCGGCCAGGATCACGCCCTCGTTGGGTTGCATCCACAGGTCGGCGTCTCGCCGCCAGCTCGCCACGGACTCTTCGAAATTGCCCACCACCGCAAAACCAAAGGCCGTCATGCGCGCAGGCACGTGGTCGATCAACGCAAACAGCTTGCGCGACAAGGCCAGCAGGTCTTCGTTGGGCGGTGCGTCCAAGGTGCGCAGCCGGTAGGCCCAGAAGCGGCTGGAGAACTCGGCCATGCGGTACAGCACGGCGCCCATCGGGCCCAAGCCCAGCGCCGACAAGACCACGAACCAGAAGAACACGCCGAACACATGCCGGTGGGCCGCCAGCAGCGCGTGTTCGATCACATGGCGCAAGACCTCGGTGCGCGGCAGCTCGCTGGCATCCAGATGGCGCCACTCTCCCAGCAGCCGGCGCGCTTCCTCTTCGTCGCCACGGTCGAGCGCGTCGCGGATGTCGGTGTAGTAGTGGCTGAACTGGCGAAAGCCCAAGGTGAGGTAGAGCACGCCCACATCAAAAGCCAGCGCCAGCAAGAGGCTGTAGTGCGCCACACCCCAGTACGCCCCGGCCACCAGCAGCGAGGGGCCCAGCACCGACACGCACCACACCACCCAGGTGTGGTGGGGCTTGCCCGCGTCAAAGTTTCGACCTGTCCAGCGCACCCAACTGAACAGCACATCGTGCACCGCATTCAGGCGCGGCAAGGGTTTGAGCTGCTCGATCAGCAAAGCAAAGAGGACGGCGAAGAAGCTCATCGACACCAATGATAGCGAGGCGTGTTCACGGGCATGCCAGGCACGACAGCAAAGGCCCGCGCGTCCCGCTCAGCGCGCGAGAAAGCTGTAGAGGTTGCGCAGCATGGCCGCGGTAGCGCCCCAGATGAAGTACTCGCGGGGGCTGCCGTCTGCGGCTTGGCCATGCCAGGGCATGGACAGGAACTGGCGCTGTCCACCGTCGAAGTCGAAGACGTGGCGCTGGTGGTTTGCGGGCGTCATCAGGTACTGCAGCGGCACCTCGAAGGCCTCGGCCACCTCGAAGGCATCGGGCGCCCAGGCCAGTGGCGGCTGCACGATCGCCACCACCGGGGTGACGACATAACTTGTCACGGTGGTGTAGTCTGGCAGACAGCCGATGACCTGCACCTGGGAGCGAGGCAAGCCGACCTCTTCTTCGCTCTCGCGCAACGCGGTGGCTGCAGCATCGGCGTCGTTGGGCTCGCTGCGGCCGCCGGGAAAACTGATCTGCCCAGCGTGGTCGCGCAGGTGGTCGGCGCGCCGGGTCAGTAGCACGTGCAGGCCATTGGCGCGCTGCACCAAGGCCAGAAGCACGGCGGCTGCGGTGGGTTCACGCGCACTGAACGGACCACCGCCGTCGCCAGGGAACTCGGGGGCTCCCTCGAAGCCGCGCAGGAAACGCTGGTGCAGCGCCGCCGCCGTGAGGCGGGAGGCTGGGAGCTCGAGAAGGTGGGCATCGGTGCCGCTCACGGGCACCGAGCGCGGGTCGAGGATGCGAGGCGGCACCGCGCGGCCTGCAGCAGGCGCCACAGGCTGACCGAAGGTCAGCCGAGCTTTTCCTTGATCCGTGCCGACTTGCCACTGCGCTGGCGCAGGTAGTAGAGCTTGGCGCGGCGCACGTCGCCGCGGCGCTTGACCTCGACACTGGCGATCACGGGGCTGTAGGTCTGGAACGTGCGTTCCACGCCTTCGCCGCTGGACACCTTGCGCACGATGAAGCTGCTGTTCAAGCCACGGTTGCGCTTGGCGATGACCACGCCTTCGTAGGCCTGAACGCGTTTGCGCGTGCCTTCGACGACGTTGACGTTGACGATGACGGTGTCACCCGGGGCGAATGCAGGGATCGTGCGGTTCAGCCGGACGATCTCTTCCTGCTCGAGGATAGCGATGAGGTTCAAGGGGTTCTCCGTACGATCATGTCGCGGGCTGGATTGGAAAAATTCTGGTGCCCGGCAGAGGATCGAAAAGCCTTTGATTATAGCCCGAGGCCCGCGAGGAACTTCTCGTCTTCCTTGCTCAGGCGGCCGGCGGCCCGGGCCATGTTGATGAGGTCGGGGCGGCGGCGCGCAGTGATCGCCAGCGACTGTTGCCGCCTCCAGACCGCCACCTGGCCATGGTGACCCGACAGCAGCACCGGCGGCACCGCCAGATCGGTGCCGTCGACATTGAGGACCTCGGGTCGGCTGTACTGCGGACCCTCAAGCAGCCCGTCGGAAAAGCTGTCCTGCTGGTGCGATGGGGCGCTGAGCACGCCGGCCTGCAGCCGGGCCACCGCGTCAAGCAAGGCCAGAGCCGGCAGTTCGCCCCCCGACAACACAAAGTCACCCAGGCTCAACTCGTGGGTGACGTGACGGTCGAGCACCCGCTGGTCGATGCCCTCGTAGCGGCCGCACAGCATCACTGCGCCGGGGCCGGCGGCGAATTCATTGACCACCGACTGGTCCATGCGCCGACCCGTGGGCGTGAAGTGCAACACCGCAGGCGGCGGGCCGCCGCGGTCGGCCGCAATGGTCTGGAGCGCGCGCTGCAACGGCTCGGCCAACATCACCATGCCGGGGCCGCCGCCGTAAGGGCGGTCGTCCACGCGGCGGTAGGTGTCGTCGGCGAAGTCGCGCAGTGGCCACAAGCGCACGTCGACCCCGTCCGGCCCGAACGCGCGGCGCGTGATGCCCTGCGTCAGGTGCGGCGTGAAGAGTTCCGGGAACAGCGTGACGACATCGAAGCGCATGGGTCTGGCGCGCTCAGTAGTCGGCTTCCCAATCGACGGTGATGAGACCCCCGGGCCTGTCCACTTTGTCGACATAGGCCGCGACGAAGGGAATCAGGCACTCCTCAGCGCCCTCTTGCGGCGACTGGATGCGCAGCACGCTGTGCGGCCCGGTCTCGATGAGGCCGACCACGCTGCCAAGAGCCAGTCCGGCACGGTTGACGACCGACAGGCCGATCAGGTCGACCCAGTAAAACTCGTCGTCGTTGCTGGTGGCCGGGAAGCTGGCGCGCGACACGAACACCCGGGCGCCGGACAAGGCCAATGCCTGGTCGCGGTCGGAAAGGCCCTGAACGGTGGCCACGACCGCGTCGCCCTGGCCGCGCGCGCGAAGCACGTGCAACCGGGCGGGTACGGCCGACAGCGGGCGCGCTCCCGGGGGACGTGGCTGGTCGTTGGCTTGCAAGAACCAGAGGGTGCTTGAAAAAAGCACCTCGGCGCCGGACGAAAACGGCTTGACCCGGATCTCGCCTTTCACGCCCCAGGGGCCGATGATGCGGCCGACCTCGACCGCATCGGCGGGCATGCCCGCATTGCCAGCGGGATCGGCCGAAGGCGGCGCAACCGAGGGGTGAGACACGGTGCCCACCCCGCTCGCCATCAGGCCGCCTTGCGGGCCTGGACGACCAGGCGCTCGACGGTAGGCGACAGCCGCGCACCGACGCCCGTCCAATGGGTCACGCGGTCCAGCGCCAGGCGCAGGGGCTGCTCGCCGCCCGCAGCCATCGGGTTGTAGAAGCCCACGCGCTCGATGAAGCGGCCGTCACGGCGCTCACGGGCATCAGCCACGACGATGTTGTAGAAAGGACGCTTCTTAGCGCCACCACGAGCCAGCCGGATCACGACCATGTTGAATTTTCCTTGGGAACTCTGGGCCGGCAGACACACCACGGGAGACACACCGGGCGAGCCACCGAAAAGGCCAACACTGGGCGCTTGCACGCCCGCGTCGGCTGCGGCTGGCGCCGTAGATACGCCTCAGGTGTTGCCACCGTGAAGCCAACGCCGAAAACCCAGCATTATAAACTGCCGCGTCTCCACATTTGCAGTTTCTCCTGTGCAGCTTGCATGAACACGCACTACCGATCCAAAACCTTGGCCGCCTGGCTGGCCCTGCTGCTGGGCAGCCTGGGCCTGCACCGGCTCTACCTGCGAGGCTTTGGCGATTGGTTGGGCTGGCTGCACCCGCTGCCGACTGCGGTGGGCCTGCTCGGCGTGCACCGGCAGCAAAGGCTGGGGCAAGACGACATGCTGGCCTGGCTGCTCATCCCGCTGCTGGGGTTGATGCTCTCCCAGGCCATGCTGCTGGCCATCGTCTACGCCCTGACGCCTGATGAACGCTGGGACGCCCGGCACAACCCGGGCCAAGCTGTCACCGCCACGACCTGGGGCCCCGTGTTCGCGGCCGTGCTGGCGCTGCTGGTGGGCGGCGGCGTGCTGATGGGCACGATCGCCTACAGCGGACAGAAGTTTTTCGAGTGGCAACTGCAGGACACGCGACCCGCACCCTTGCGGCCGTAGTGCCGGCACCCGTGCCGCGGGTCACGGCAGTCGTGCAATGGTCTGGTCGGCAGTGTCTGCACGCCAGTCACGCAGCGGGCCCAAGCGTGGGTGAGCCAAGTCTGGCGAGATCTGCGCCAGCGGCTCGAGCACAAAGGCCCGCAGGTGCAGGCGGGGGTGCGGCAGCGTCAGCACGGGATGATCGACTTCTCGGTCTCCGAACAAGAGCAGGTCCAGGTCCAGCGTGCGCGGCGCGTTGAGGTGAGCGCGAAGCCTGCCGTGGTCTGCTTCGATGGCGTGCAAAGCCTGCAGCAGCTCCAGTGGCGACAGATTTGTGCACAACTCGGCCACGGCGTTGAGGTAGTCGGGGCCGCTGGCATCGACGGGCGCGGTGCGGTACAGGCTGGACGTCGCTACCCGCGTGATGGCGGGGTGATCGTCCAGGGCCTGCAATGCCGAGGCCAGCGTGGCGCGAGCGTCACCGAGGTTGGCGCCCAGTCCTACGAAGACACGTTCGGCCGACGCGCTCGTCATGCCTGCGGCGCGCCCCCGTCCGTGCCACCACCCGCACCGCCGCCCTCGCCTGCCGGCCGCCGACGGCGACGGCGCTTGCGGCGCGGCGGGGCGTCGCCGCTGGCGGCAGGCGTGGCGTCCATGGCCGCATCTTCAGCGTCGTCAGCGACCGTGGGCTGCGCCGCCGGCGACGACGAAGGGACACGGTGCACCTTGGCGGGCGCGCTGGCGCGTGCGTCCTGGAGCAAGGCCTCGCGCTCTTCCTCGTCACCCAGGTGGAAGTCTTCCCACCAGTCGGCCAAATCGGGTGCTACCTCGCCCACGTCAGCACGCAGACGCAGGAAGTCGTAGCCGGCGCGGAAGCGCACCTGCGCCACCAACGACGCGGCAGAGCTGGGCGTGCGCCGATCGAAACGCGGTTGCATCAGCCAAACCTCGCGCATGTCGGCGGCGAGCTTGCCGCGGCCGGAGATATCGCCGATGCGGGCGTCGAACACGGCGTCTACGGCGGTCTGCAGGGCCGGGTACGGCGGCTCGCCCGCATCCAACAGCGTGTTCCAGCGAATCTGTACCTCGTGCCACAGCATGCAGGCCAGCATGAAGCTGGGCACCACGGCGCGGCCCTCGGCAACGCGGCGGTCGGTGTCCTGCAAGGCCAGGCGCACGAACTCCTGGTGCTGCGGGCTGGGTTGCGACGGCGCCAACACGGCGTCGAGCACCGGGAACACGCCCTTGTCGAGCCCTTGCTTCTTCAGCTCTTCCAGGCTGGCCAAGGCATGGCCGGTCTGCAGCAGCTTGACCATCTCGTCGAACAGGCGCGACTGCGGCACGTTGGCCAGCAGAGCCGACATGGCGCGGATCGGCTGCCGGCTGGCCGGTTCGATGTCGAAACCCAGCTTGGCCGCAAAGCGCACGGCCCGCACGATGCGCACCGGGTCCTCGCGGTATCGCGTCTGCGGGTCACCGATCAGGCGCAGCACGCGTGCACGGGCGTCGGCGATGCCGCCGTGGTAATCGATCACGGTGTGGGTCAGCGGGTCGTAGTACATCGCATTGATGGTGTAGTCGCGCCGCGCCGCGTCTTCGATCTGCGGACCCCAGACGTTGTCGCGCAGGACGCGGCCGCTG
>JANNWL010000225.1:0-30515 GCA_031414735.1 Burkholderiales bacterium
TGGCTCGACCTCGTCGCCCATCAACATCGTGAAGACCCGGTCGGCCTCGATGGCGTCGTCGATCTGCACTTTCAAGAGGCGGCGCACGGTGGGATCCATCGTGGTTTCCCAGAGCTGCGAGGGGTTCATTTCTCCCAGCCCCTTGTAGCGCTGGCGACCGACGGCGTTTTCGGCTTGGCCCAGCAGCCAGGCCATGGCGGCGCGGAAGTCACCGACCTTTTGCTCCTTCATACGCTCGCCTTCGCCCCGGCGTACCACCGCCTCGGCGCCGAGCAGGCCCTTGAAGGTGACACCGGCTTCCTGCAACGCAGCATAGTCAGCGCCATGCACGAAATCCTGCGTGATGACGCTGCTTTTGATGTTGCCGTGGTGGCGGCGACTGATGCGCAGCAGATGCTTGTCGGTGCGGGCGTCGAACTCGGCGTTGACCTCTGCATCGATCAATGCGGCCTGCAGGACGGCGGCTCCGGCTTCGGCGCTGGCCAGGCTGTCCAAGTCCAGCGTCAGGCCGTTGGTGATGGCGCGTAGGGCGTCCAGGTCCATCCAGTTGCCCAGGCGCTCGACGACGCGGTTGGCAAGCATGTAGGTGCGGGCAAGACTCTCCAGCGCGCTGTCTTGCAGCGGCGGGCGCGCGGCGTCGGCAACGCCTTCGGGCAGGCCGTCGGGCAGGACCACCGCACCATCGAGTGCAACGCGCAGCAAGAAGGCGTCGAGTTCGCCGCCGTCTTTCAGGTACTGCTCGTGCTTGCCGATCTTCACCTTGTACAGCGGCGGCTGAGCGATGTAGATGTGGCCACGTTCCACCAGCGCCGGCATCTGGCGGTAGAAGAAGGTCAGCAGCAGGGTGCGGATGTGGGCGCCGTCGACATCGGCGTCGGTCATGATGATGATGCGGTGGTAGCGCAGCTTGTCGACGTTGAAGTCTTCACTGCCGATGCCGGTGCCTAACGCCGTGATGAGGGTCACGATGCTGTCACTGGACAGCAGTCGTTCGTAGCGCGCACGTTCGACGTTGAGAATCTTGCCACGCAACGGCAGGATCGCCTGGAACTTGCGGTCGCGACCTTGCTTGGCACTGCCGCCGGCGCTGTCACCCTCGACGATATAGATCTCGCACAGCGCCGGGTCCTTCTCCTGGCAGTCGGCCAGCTTGCCAGGCAGGCCCATGCCGTCGAGCACGCCCTTGCGGCGTGTCATCTCACGGGCCTTGCGGGCAGCCTCGCGGGCACGCGCGGCGTCGACGATCTTGCCGCAAATGATCTTGGCGTCGTTGGGATTTTCTTGAAGCCAGTCGTTGAGCAGTTTGCTCAAGATATCTTCTACCGGGCCGCGAACCTCGCTGCTGACGAGCTTGTCCTTGGTCTGGCTTGAAAACTTGGGCTCAGGCACCTTCACACTGACCACGCACGCCAGGCCTTCGCGCATGTCGTCGCCGGCCACCTCTACCTTGGCCTTCTTGGCAATGTCGGTGTCGTCGATGTACTTGTTGATGACGCGTGTCATCGCCGCGCGCAGGCCGGTGAGGTGGGTGCCACCGTCGCGCTGGGGGATGTTGTTGGTGAAGCACAGCACGTTCTCGGCATAGCCGTCGTTCCACTGCATGGCCACTTCGACCCCGATGTTGGTGCCCTGGTCGCTGAGCTTGTCTCCCGCCGCGTGGAACACGTTGGGGTGCAGCACCTTCTTGCCGGTGTTGATGAATTGCACGAATCCCTTCACGCCACCCGCGAAAGCGAAGTTGTCCTCCTTGCCATTGCGTTCATCGACGAGGCGAATCTTCACCCCGTTGTTCAAGAAGCTCAGCTCGCGCAGGCGCTTGGCCAGCACGTCGTAGTGGAAGTCGATGTTGGTGAAGATGGTTTCGTCGGGCAGGAAATGCACCTCGGTACCGCGCATCTCGGTCTCGCCGATGACCTTCATCGGGCTGGTCTCGAACCCGTCACGAAGTTCGATGACACGGTCCTGTGTGAAGCCGCGCTTGAAGTCGATGGCGTGCACTTTTCCGTCGCGCCGCACGACCAGGCGAAGCCATTGGCTGAGCGCGTTGACGCAACTCACACCCACACCGTGCAGGCCGCCGCTGACTTTGTAGCTGTTCTGATTGAATTTGCCGCCAGCATGCAGTTCGGTCAACGCGATTTCGGCAGCACTGCGCTTGGGCTCGTGCTTGTCATCCATCTTCACGCCGGTGGGGATGCCGCGGCCGTTGTCGATGACACTGATGCTGTTGTCACTGTGGATGGTGACCACGATGTCGTCGCAATGCCCGGCCAAGGCTTCATCGATGGAGTTGTCCACCACCTCGAACACCAGATGGTGCAGCCCGGTGCCGTCTGACGTGTCGCCGATGTACATGCCCGGCCGTTTGCGCACGGCTTCCAGTCCTTCGAGGATCTGGATGCTGCCTTCACCATAGGCGGCAGAGGCTTCGTGGCCGGTGGAAGCGTGTTGGCCTTCTGCGGACGGCACCTCGCGCTGTGTGACGCCGCTCTTTGGGTCGATCTTGGGGTCGGACTTCGGGGTTTCAGACATCGGGAGCTTCTCTTTTCTCTGGCGAGGTGGCTTGCTGCAGCCCCTTCAAAAACGCTTAGGCGGGCACAAGGCCCGCCACGATCGACTTGACGACCAAGCCGCTCAAATCCTCATCGGCATGACGACGTACTTGAAACCCGCGTGATCCGGGATGGTGAACAGCGCACTCGCGCTGCTGTCCTGCAGTTCAAGCCGGATCATTTCCTGGCTCATGTTGGCCAGCGCATCGATGAGGTAGGTGATGTTGAACCCGATCTCGATGGCGTCGCCGCCATAGTCGATTTCGAGCTCTTCCTTGGCTTCCTCCTGCTCGGCGTTGCTGCAGGTGATGCGCAGCACGCCAGGCTCGACGTTGACCCGCACGCTCTTGAACTTCTCGCTGGTGAGGATGGACGCGCGCTGCAGACAACCCAGCAGCGGCGCACGCCCCAGCGTGATGATGTTCTTGTGGTTCTTGGGAATGACTCGGTTGTAGTCGGGGAACTTGCCCTCGACGAGCTTGGTCACGAATTCCATGCCGGAGAAACTGAACTTGGCCTGGTTGTTGGCGAAACGCATCTCGATGGCAGTCTCTTCGTCCTTCAGCAGACGCTGCAGTTCGAGCACGGTCTTGCGCGGCAGGATGACTTCTTGCTTGCTGGGCACGTCGGCGTCCAGCGTGCTTTGCGCCATGGCCAGACGGTGACCGTCGGTGGCCACAAGTGTCAAAGTCTTGCCCTCAGCGATGAACAGAATGCCGTTGAGGTAATAGCGGATGTCGTGTACCGCCATCGCGAAATGAACCTGATTGAGCAGGTCGCGCAAGGTCTTCTGCGGCACGCTGAAGGTGGGACCGAAATCGACGCTTTCGTTGACCAGCGGGAAGTCGTCGCTGGGTAAAGTTTGCAGTGTGAAACGGCTTTTTCCGCCTTGCAGCGTGAGCTTGTTCTGCGCCGAGGTGAGCGTGATGACCTGATCGCTGGGCAGCGCGCGCAGGATGTCAATGAGCTTGCGTGCACCCACGGTGGTGCTGAAGTTGCCGCTGTCGCCTCCCAGCTCGGCCCGGGTGCGAACCTGGATTTCCAGGTCGCTGGTGGTGAATTCGATGCCGGCACCCTCCTTGCGCATCAACACGTTGGCCAGGATGGGCAAGGTGTGCCTGCGCTCCACGATACCGGCCACCGATTGCAATGCCCCGAGCACTGCGGCTTGCGCTGCCTTGAGAACAATCATGTCTTCCTCATCTTTTTAAAGGTAGTGGTCGTAGTAGGGCACGGGTGCTTCTGGGGACAAGCCTATTTTCACTTGTTCTATCAAGGACTTACGAAGATGCGAACCCTGTGGGTTGAGGGCCTTTGCCGAGACCCAGTTTTGGGGACAACCCGGTCGGCGTGCACCGATCAGTGGATAAGCAGGTCGTTTCGCTGGTTTTGTCCACAGACTTCGCAGCGGGGCAATGTGGCAGGCAAGTGGCGGTGCAGCGTCAGGTTCACTCAGCCCTTGAGTGTTTGTTCGAGCACGTGCAACTGCTGATTCAGCTCCGGGTTGCGGGTACGCTCCTCGCCGATCTTGCGCACCGCGTGCAGCACGGTGGTGTGGTCCCGGCCACCGAAGAGTTCACCGATCTCGGGCAGGCTCTTCTTGGTCATGTCCTTGGCCAGGTACATGGCGATCTGACGCGGCCTGGCGATGCTGGCCGGGCGCTTCTTGCTGTACATGTCTGCAACCTTGATCTTGTAGAAATCAGCCACGGTCTTCTGGATGTTCTCGACGCCGATCTGGCGGTTCTGGATGCTCAACAGGTCTTTGAGCGCCTCACGTGCCAGGGCGATGTTCACGTCCTTGTGGCTGAAACGGCTGTAGGCCAGGACCTTGCGCAGCGCGCCTTCCAGTTCACGCACATTCGCACGCACGTTCTTGGCGATGAAAAATGCCACGTCCTCGGGCATGTCGGCGGCCTCCGCCCTTGCCTTGGCCAGCAGGATGGCCACACGCATTTCCAACTCTGGGGGCTCGATAGCCACGGTCAATCCCGCATCAAAGCGGCTGGTGAGTCGCTCATCGATATCGACCAGCCCTTTGGGATAGGTGTCGCTGGTCATGATGATGTGGGCGCGCTTGGCCAGCAGGGCCTCGAAGGCGTTGAAGAACTCCTCCTGGGTGCGTTCCTTGCCAGCGAAGAACTGCACGTCGTCGATGAGCAACAGGTCCAGGCTGTGGTACTTGGCCTTCAGTTCGTCGAAGGTCTTGCGCTGGTAGTTCTTGACGACGTCGCTGATGAACTGTTCCGCGTGCAAATACAGCACACGGGCGTTCGGGTTGTCCTTGAGCAGCGAATTGCCCACGGCATGCACCAGGTGCGTCTTGCCCAGGCCGACGCCGCCGTAGATGAAGAGCGGGTTGTACATGGCGCCCGGGGCGCCCGCCACGTGCAGGGCTGCTGTGCGGGCCATTTGGTTGGCGCGTCCGGCCACCAGGGTATCGAAGGTCAGCGCCGTGTTCAAGCGGTGGGTGGTGGCCGCTGGCGCCAGACCGCGCGCCGCGGACGGCAGGCTCGGTCCGGACAGGTCGCGCAGGTTCAAGGCCTGGGCGGCGTGGCCAGCCAACGGCGTGGCCATGGCCGATGTGCGGTTCACGGCGTGGGCGGCGGGATCGCTGCGCGGAGCGAGGGTGAGGTCCAGCCGCATCGGCTTGCCGGCCAGGTCGGTGAGCACCGATTCGATCTGGCTGGCGTACTGGGTGCGAATCCAGTCGAGTTTGAATCGGTTGGACACGCGCACCGACACCACGTCGGCGGCCGCCGCGCCTGCGGTGTCGATCTGGGGGTCGTTGCTGGCCGCCAGGGGGCGGATCCAGGTGTTGAACTGGTGTTCAGGCATCTCGGCCGCGAGACGTTCGCAGCCGCGTTGCCACAAGTCGAGGCTCATTTGTGGATATCTTTTCTCAGGAGCCGCCCAAATACGCGTTGTACGCGGCAGGCGGATCGAGGTTATCCACATTTTTCGACCCGCCGTCAATCCCTGGCAATCGTCGCGGGTTGTGGTGCAAGTGTTTGACCAGAAAGGGTTTTTTTGCTGTAATCGTGGGTTTCCCGGACTCCGCCCTGGCGCGCACAAAAAGTCAGCGACCCACGCTGCTGCTGCCATGGCATCCCTTTCTTACCACTTGAACAGCCAGGCTCACCCATGAAGCGCACATACCAGCCGTCGAAGATCCGCCGCGCCCGTACCCACGGCTTCCTCGTGCGTATGAAGACCCGCGGAGGTCGCGCCGTCATCAACGCGCGCCGCGCCAAGGGCCGCAAGCGTCTGGCCGTCTGAGGCCCGGCCCCCGGCCGTATCTCCGCCGTTGCGCAATGATCGGCCGTCTCGTGCAGAAGGCCGACTTCGAGCGTGCGCTCGCATCTCCAGTACGGTCGCGCAGCGCCCATTTCGCTGTCCATCACGTGGCGGCGGATCCCGCGCCGCCGCATCGGCCTGCAAACCGACAGCTGCGTACAGAGTTATCCACAGCCCCTGCACCGAACTGTCCCCAAGCTGTGGATGACACGCCTTCAGGGCATTGGATCGGGTGCGTCGTGCCCAAGCGCCACGCCCGTCGCTCGGTCACCCGCAGCCTGCTCAAGCGCCAGATTCGCGGCGTATTCAACCAGCACGTTGCGCAGCTTCCCGCAGGGCAATGGCTGGTCCGGCTGCGCCAGCCGTTTGCCAGCGCCAAGTTCCTGTCGGCAAGCTCCGAAGCGCTGCGGCGCGCTGCGCGCGAGGAGCTCGACGCTCTCCTGACCCGGGCCGGCACGCCGGGGGCGCGATGATGAACGCCGTGTCATGGCTGCAATCGCTGTCACGCTTGATATGGCGCCTGCCGCAGCGCGTGCTGGTCTTGCTGGTTTTGGGGTACCGCTACCTCTTGAAGCCCTGGCTGGGCAACGCCTGTCGCTTCGAGCCCACCTGCTCTGCCTACACTCTGCAAGCGCTGCGCGAGCAAGGTGCGATGCGCGGCATGGCCTGGGGCACCTGGCGGCTGATGCGCTGCCACCCTTGGTGCCAGGGCGGTCATGACCCGGTCCCGACCACGTTTTCCAACCCCGCTGCGGGCTTGTTCACCCGGCTTGGCCTGACATCGGCCCAGCCCCACCCCCCGACCCAGAACCCGCCATGACCGATATGCGCCGCACCCTGCTTTGGGTGGTCTTCACGATGTCTCTCGTCCTGTTGTGGGACGCCTGGAACAAGCACACCGGCCAGCCCACCATCTTTGGTGCGCCGCGGCCGACCGCGAGCGCGTCAGCGCCGCTGGCCACCCCGCCCGCCCTGGGCGTGCCTGCTGCGGGCGTGCCCACGCCCTCCGCGGCATTGCCGGTGGCAAGCGGCGCGCCCGTGCCTGCCGTACCCGCAGCAGCGCCTGCCCTGCCCACGACCGAACGGGTCGTCATCACCACCGACGTGGTCAAAGCCACCTTTGACAGCCAGGGCGGGGCGCTCGTGCAACTGGAGCTGCTGAACTTCCGCGACCCGGTAGACCGCACCCGCAACGTCGTGCTGCTGGACCAAAGCGCCAAGCGCCTGTATGTGGCCCAAACCGGTCTGGTCAGCGCCACGCCCGGCAGCGCCTTGCCGAATCACCTGACCCAGATGACCGTGGTGGCCGGCGACCGCAGCCTGGCTGCCGGCGCGGCAGAGTTGAGCGTGCGCTTCGAGTCACCCGCCGTTGACGGCCACACGCTGGCCAAGACCTACACCTTCAAGCGCGGTGAATATACCGTTGGGGTGAAGCACGAGTTCAGCAACAACGGCGCCACGCCGGTCTCGCCACAGCTGTACCTGCAGCTGGCGCGCGACGGCAACCCGCCCGAAGGCGAGTCGAGCTTCTACTTCACCTTCACCGGCCCGGCGATGTACACCGAGCTGAACAAGTTCAAGAAGATCGATTTCAAGGACATCGCCAAGGGCAGCGCGGGCCACGACAAAACGGCCGACAACGGCTGGGTCGCGATGGTGCAGCACTACTTTGCCTCGGCCTGGCTGGTGCCGGCGGCCGGGCCGCGCGAGTTCCGCACCGCCAAGGTGGCCGACAACCACTACAGCATCGCGATGGTGCTGCCGCTGGGCGAGGTGGCGCCAGGTGCCAGCAAGACGCATGAGGCCACACTCTTTGCCGGCCCGCAAGAAGAGGTCAAGCTCGCCGCTCTGGCCCCGGGGCTGGACCTCGTGAAGGACTACGGCTGGCTGACCGTGTTGTCCAAGCCGCTGTTCTGGCTCTTGACCCAGCTACATCACTACCTGGGCAACTGGGGCTGGTCGATCGTGGCGCTGGTGTTCCTGCTGAAGATCGCCTTCTACTGGCTCAACGCCACGGCCTACCGCAGCATGGGCAAGATGAAGGCCATCAGTCCCAAAGTGAATGAGATGCGCGAGCGCTACAAGGACAAGCCGCAGCAGATGCAGCAGGAAATGATGCGCATTTACCGAGAAGAGAAGGTCAACCCGCTGGGGGGCTGCCTGCCTATCCTGGTGCAGATGCCTTTCTTCATCGCGCTGTACTGGGTGCTGTTGTCCAGCGTGGAGATGCGCAACGCGCCGTGGACGTTGTGGATCACCGACCTGTCGGCCAAGGACCCGTGGTTCATCCTGCCGGTGTTGATGACATTGAGCTCGCTGTTCCAGGTGTGGCTGAACCCGACGCCGCCGGATCCCATGCAGGCCAAGTTGATGTGGTTCATGCCGCTGGCCTTCGGCATCATGTTCTTCTTCTTCCCGGCGGGCCTGGTGCTGTACTGGCTGACGAACAACATCCTGTCCATCGCGCAGCAGTGGTTCATCAACAAGCAGCTCGGGGTCTTGGGAAAGTAGCGCTTGGCGGACCTACGTCACGCCGCGCTGCAGCACACACCCTGAACAGGGGTTGAGGTCGGTGCCGGATCGGCAGACCATACGGCCATGCGGGTGACCCGGTCTTTGCAGCCCGGCTCAGGAGCACCAGGCGCCAGGCCCTCACGAGCCGGACGTCGCTCCACCCGCGCCATACCCCCATCCCGACCCCGGCCCCGGCCCCGCGCGACGCCGACCGGCCAAAATGGCCCCTCGCATGAGCGCCGCTGGCCACCCCCCCGAAATCACCCGCACGTCCAGCCTGGGTCGCCACGGTGACGCCATCGTGGCCGTGGCCACGGCACCCGGCCGCGGCGCGGTGGGCATCTTGCGTGCCTCGGGTCAGGACCTGAAGCCATTGATCGAGGCGCTGTGCGGTCGCGCGCTGCAACCCCGCCAGGCCACGCTGATGGCTTTTCTGGACGCCGACGGTGCAGCGCTGGACCGTGGGTTGGCCCTGCACTTCCCCGCACCGCATTCCTACACGGGTGAGGACGTGCTCGAGCTGCAGGCCCACGGCGGCCCGGTGCTGCTGCAGCTCTTGCTGGCGCGCTGCCTGCAAGCGCAGCCGGGATTGCGACTCGCCGAGCCGGGCGAGTTCACCCAGCGTGCCTACCTCAACGACAAGCTCGACCTGGCGCAGGCCGAAGCGGTGGCCGACCTCATCGACGCCAGCACCGAAGCGGCGGCTCGTTCGGCTGCCCGGTCCCTGTCGGGTGCGTTTTCGCTGGAGGTGAACCAGCTGTCGCAGCAGGTCGTGCGGCTGCGCATGCTGGTGGAAGCGACGCTGGACTTCCCCGAAGAGGAGATCGACTTTCTCGAAGCGGCCGGTGCGCGTGCGCAACTCGCCGCCATCGTGGCCAGGCTCGAGCAGGCGATGGCCCGCGCCCGCCAGGGCGCGCTGCTGCGCGAGGGGTTCAGCGTGGTGCTGGCCGGGCAGCCCAACGTGGGCAAGAGCTCGCTGCTCAACGCGCTGGCCGGCGCCGAACTGGCCATCGTCACACCCATCCCCGGCACCACGCGCGACAAGGTCAGCCAGACCATCCAGATCGAAGGCGTGCCGCTGCACGTGATCGACACCGCCGGCCTGCGTGGCCTGGCCGAGACCAGCGACGAGATCGAACGCATAGGCATCGGCCGCAGCTGGCAGGCCATTGCGCAGGCCGATGCGGTGGTGTTCCTGCACGACCTGGCGCGCAGCGAACAGCCCGACTACGGGGCCGCCGAGGCCGACATCGCCGCCCGGCTGCCCACCGGCGTGCCCGTGCTGCACGTCTTCAACAAGGCCGACCTGCCCGGCCTGCCCGCGCCGCCCGGGCCGGGCGTGCTGTTGTCGGCGCGCACCGGCCAGGGTCTGGACGCGCTGCGCCAGGAACTGCTGCGGCAGGCCGGCTGGCAGGCCGTGCCGGAGGGCCTGTTCACCGCCCGCACCCGCCACGTCGAAGCCTTGCGGCGGGCGCTGGGCCATGTGCATGCAGCGCAAGCCCAGGCGGCGCAAGGCAATTCGGCGCTGGAACTGCTGGCTGAGGAACTGCGCCTGGCCCACCGCGCACTCGGTGAGATCACCGGCGAGTTCAGCAACGAGGACTTGCTGGGGGTGATCTTCAGCAGCTTCTGCATCGGCAAGTGAGTGCGCACGCGGCACCGGCGTGCGCCGCTGCTGTCACACTCCAGGCTTGGTTAACAGGGCGGGGTCTGGCGGGGTGTACTTCCTGGTCTATGTCAGTGCGGCAGTCACGTGGTTCTCCGAATCGGAGCTGCGGGCCTTGCTCACAAGTGCGCGCTTTCGCAATGAGCACGCCAGCATCACGGGCATGCTGGTCTACAAGGACGGCAACTTCATGCAGGCGCTCGAAGGGCCCGAGGCCGCCGTGCGCGCCTTGTACAGGCGCATCGAGACCGACCGCCGTCATAACGGCCTGGTGGTGCTGGATTGCGGTGTCCAGGAAACGCGGCAGTTCGCGCGCTGGAACATGGCCTTCCACGACATCAGCCAAGGCCGCGGCGAGATGCCCAGTGGCTACAGCCGCTTCATGGATGAAGCTTTGAACGCCCCGGCCTATGCGCAGCAGCCGGGCCGTTGCCACGAGCTGCTCCAGATGTTCAAGGCGCTCGACTGAGCTTGGCTGCCTCGCGCGCCTGACGCGCCTGTTCCCGGCACAGCCACAGGTACAGGCTCTCGACCTTGGCGCGCGCCCAAGGCGTCTTGCGCAGGAACTTCAGGCTCGACGCCACGCTGGGGTCGCTGGTGAAGCAGCGGATCGGCACCTCAACCGCCAGCGCCGCCCAGCCGAAGTGGGTTTGCAGCGCCGTCACCATGGCCTCCAGTGTCACCCCGTGCAGCGGATTGCGGGGTTGTGGTGGCTGCAGCGGGTGCGCGGGTTCGGTCATGGGCGTGTCCGTTCAGCGCCGCATCAGCATCGCTTCAACGCGCGCCAGCGGCTCGGGCAGACCGGACAGCACCAGCGTGTCGCCGCCGGCCAGCAGGTAGCCGGGGTCGGGCGCCCCCACGCCGCCGCTGGCGCGGCGCACCGACACCACGCTGAGTCCCAGTTCGGCCAGCGCCAGGCTGCCCAGGGTGCGGCCCACGCAGCGTGCGGCCAGGGGCAGCGTCACGCTCTGCAGCCGGGCTTGCGACATCTCCTCCACGGTGTCGTCGTCGGCGCCGTGGAAATAGCCGCGCAGCAGGCTGTAGCGCGCGTCGCGTGCGTCTCGGGTGATGCGGATGACGCGTTGCATGGGCACGCCCACCAGCGCCAGCGCGTGGCCGGCCAGCATCAGGCTGCCCTCGATGGCTTCGGGCACGACCTCGGTGGCGCCGGCCGCGCGCAGACGGTCGATGTCGACGTCGTCCACTGTGCGCACCACCACCGGCACGTGCGGAGCGTGGTCCTGCACCAGGCGCAGGATCTTCAGCGCACTGGGCGTGTCGTGGTAGCTCACTACCACGGCGGCGGCTCGCGCCAGGCCAGCGGCCATCAGACTTTGCAGCCGGGCGGCGTCGCCAAACACCACGCTCTGGCCGGCCGCGGCCGCCATGCGCACACGGTCGGGGTCGAGGTCCAGCGCCATGTAGGGAATCTGCTCGGGCTCGAGCAGGCGCGCCAGGTTCTGACCGCTGCGGCCGTAGCCGCAGATGATGACGTGGCCCTGCGTGCCGATGCTCTTCTTGGCAATGCTGGTCAACGCCACCGACTGCATCAACCAGTCGCTGGCGCTGAGCTTGTTGACGATGACGTTGCTGTAGAGGATGAGAAAGGGCGTGGCCAGCATCGACAACACCATGCTGGCCAGGATGGGGCTCATCCACTCGGCGCTCACCAGCCCGTTGTCGGCGCCCAGGGTCAACAGCACGAAACCGAATTCGCCCGCCTGCGCCAGGTACAGGCCGGTGCGCAGCGCCACGCCCGGCTGCGCGCCGAAGCCCCTTGCGAGTGCGGCCACCAGCACGAACTTCAGCAGCACCGGGCCGCTGGTGAGCAGCAGCACCAGCAGCCACTGGTCGATGACTGGGCGCCAGTCCAGCTTCATGCCGATGGTGATGAAGAACAGGCCCAGCAGCACGTCGTGGAAGGGGCGGATGTCGGTTTCCACCTGGTGCTTGAACTCGGTTTCGGCGACCAGCATGCCGGCGACGAAGGCGCCCAGGGCCAGTGACAGGCCGGCGTGCTCGGTGAGGTAGGCAAGCCCCAGCGTGACGAGAAGCAGGTTCAGCATGAACAGCTCGTCGCTCTTGCGCCGCGCCACCAGCGTGAGCCACCAGCGCATCACCCACTGCCCGCCAACCAGCAGCACCGTGAGCAACAACACCGCCTTCACGGCGGCCACGCCCACCGCCACGAGCAGCTGCTCGCCGGTGGAGTTCAGCGCCGGGATCAGCACCAGCAGCGGCACCACGGCCAGGTCCTGAAACAGCAGCACGGCCATGACACGCCGGCCGTGCTCGCTTTCGAGCTCCAGCCGCTCGGCCATCAGCTTGACGACCATGGCGGTGGAGCTCATGGCAATCGCGCCACCCAGCACCACGGCGCCCTGCCACGACATCTGCCACTGGCCGGCAAACAACCAGGCGAATCCGGTCACCAGGGCGAAGTGGCCCAGCAGCGTGCCGATCATGGTGAGCGTGACCTGGCTCAAGCCCAGCCCGAACACCAGCGTGCGCATGCTGCGCAGCTTGGGCAGGTTGAACTCCAGCCCGATCACGAACATCAGGAACACCACACCGAACTCGGCCAGGTACTTCACCCCGGCCGTGTCCTTGGCCAGCGCCAACGCGTTGGGACCGATGAGCACACCCACCACCAGATAGCCCAGCATGGGCGGCAACTTCAGCGAGCGGCACACCACCACGCCGAGCACAGCGGCGATGAGATACAAAAGAACGAGCTCGAGTGTGCTGGCCATGGGTCCCTAGAATGAGCCGATCGTATTCGAGCCCTTATTCGAGTCCACCAGAATGACCCGCGCTGTCTTCGACCCCGAACGTGCCTTGCAACTGGCCGCGCGCACCTTCGAGATCGAGGCGCGGGCGCTGCTCGGCCTCGCCGCGCGCCTGGGGCCGGGGTTTGCGCAGGCCGTGCAAGCCGTGCTGCTGTGCCGCGGCAGGGTGGTCGTGATGGGCATGGGCAAGAGCGGCCACGTGGGCCGCAAGATCGCTGCCACGCTCGCATCTACCGGCACGCCGGCCTTTTTCGTCCACCCCGCCGAGGCCAGCCATGGTGACCTGGGCATGCTGATGGCGGGCGACGTGGTGCTGGCCATCAGCCACAGCGGCGAGAGCGACGAGCTGGCCGCCATCCTGCCCGCCATCCGGCGCATCGGCGTGACGCTGGTGGCCATGACGGGCAAGCCCGAATCCACCCTCGGCCAGCACGCCGACATGGTGCTGGTCAGCGCTGTCGACGAAGAGGCCTGCCCGCTGCAGTTGGCCCCCACCGCCAGCACCGCAGCGCAAATGGCGTTGGGCGATGCGCTGGCCGTGGCGCTGCTCGACGCGCGTGGCTTTCGCGAAGAGGACTTTGCGCGCTCGCACCCCGGTGGCAGCCTGGGGCGCAAGTTGTTGATGCATGTGCGCGACCTCATGCGCAGTGGCGACGACGTGCCGCGTGTGCCGCCGGCCGCAAGCTTCGATGACTTGCTGCGCGAAATGACAGGCAAGGGCCTGGGCTTCACCGCCGTGGCCGAGCCGGACGGCCCGCCGCAGGGGATCTTCACCGACGGCGACCTGCGACGCCTGATTGAGCGCGGTGTCGACCTGCGCGGCTTGACTGCCGCCGGCGTGATGCACCGCAGCCCGCGCCTGGTGCGCGACGACGCGCTGGCAGTGGATGCCGCCGAGGTCATGGAGCAGCAGCGCATCACCAGCGTGCTGGTGGTCGACGCGCAAGGCTTGCTGGTCGGCGCCTTGAATTCCAACGACCTCATGCGTGCCAAGGTGATCTGATGGCCATGCAGCCTGCCCTGCGCTTTCCCACCGAGCTGTTGCTGCGCGCCCAGGGGCCGGGCTTGGGCATGAAGGCGGCGATTTTCGACGTCGACGGCGTGCTGACTGACGGGCGGCTGTACATCGGCGAGCAGGGCGAAACGGTGAAGGCCTTCTGCACACTCGACGGCCACGGCCTCAAGCTGCTGGCCCAGGGCGGCACGCTGCCGCTGGTGATCACCGGTCGTGACTCGCCTGCCGTGCGTCGCCGCGTCGCCGATCTGGGCCTGGTGCATGCCGTGTACGGCGCGCACGACAAGCTGGCGGCTGCCGAAGTGCTGCTGGCGTCGCTGGGCCTGGCCTGGCCCGAGGTCGCCGCCATGGGTGACGACTGGCCCGACCTGCCGCTGCTGGTGCGGGCGGGCTTGGCTTGCGCGCCCGCCAACGCCCATGCCGAGGTGAAGGCGGTGGCGCATCACGTGACAGCCGCCGCCGGCGGCCACGGCGCGGCGCGCGAGTTCTGCGACCTACTGCTGATGGCCAGTGGCCGCTACGCCGGCCTGCTGACCGGGCAGTTGCGGACGCTGGACGGGGTCTGAACTTGCCGGCTGAGCTGCATCTGCCCGACCTGCCCGAGGTGCAGCTGTCCCTGGGGCCCGCCATTGCGGCACGGCGTCCAGTGGTGTTGCCTTGGTCGCTGCGCGTGCGTGACGCGTTGTCGTCGTACCTGCCCTTGCTGCTGATGCTGCTGCTGGCGCTTGCCACCTGGTGGTTGGTAAAGAACTCGCCCAAGGCGCCGGGCGCGGCCACCGAGAAAGCCGCACGCGTCGAGCCGGACTACACCATGTCAGGTTTTGCGCTCGAGCGTTTCGATGCCCAGGGGCGCCTGAAGCTGCGCCTGGAGGGTGCGCAGATGCGCCACTTTCCCGCGACGGACCGCATCGAGATCGAGGCCGTGAAGGTGCGCGCCATTGCACCCGACGGCCGCATCACCTTGGCTCATGCACAGCGGGCGCTGTCCAATGGCGACGGCAGCGAGGTGCAATTGCTGGGCGGCGCCGAGGTGGTCAGTGAAGACGCTGGCGGCGTGCCCCTAGTCATGCGCAGCGAGCACCTGCATGCGTTTTTTGTGACCGAGCGTGTCACCTCCAATGCGTCCGTGTGGGTGCAATACAGCGGCACCCAAGTTCGCGCCGCCAGCCTGGAATACGACCACGCCGCGCGGCGCCTCGATCTGGGTGGTCCGATGCGCGTCTCCTTGCCCGGCAAGGCGCCCCGCTGATGGTCCGGCCGCTGATTTTCATCACTGGGGCCTCCAGCGGCATCGGCCAGGCCTTGGCGCTGCGTCATGCGCAGGGGGGTTGGCGGTTGGCGTTGGTGGCCCGGCGCACCGAACTCGTGGCCAGCTGGGCTGCGGCCCAGGGCCTGGGCGAGGACCGGTGCATCGTGTACGGCGCCGACGTCGCCGTGCCCGCCAGCATTGCCGCGGCAGGCGTTGATTGCATCGCGCGTCAGGGGCTGCCCGACCGGGTGGTTGCCAATGCCGGGATCAGCGTGGGGATGGACAGTGCCGAGTTTGAAGACCTGGCTGTCCTGCAAGAGACCCTGGCCACCAACAACGTCGGCATGGCCGCAACCTTCCAGCCCTTTTTGGCGGCCATGCGCGAACGGCGCAGCGGCACCTTGGTGGGCATCGCCAGCGTGGCTGCTGTCCGCGGCCTGCCCGGACACGCCGCCTACTGCGCGAGCAAGGCCGCGGTGGTGGCCTATTGCGAAAGCCTGCGCGGCGAGTGCCGGCCCTTTGGCGTTCGCGTCGTCACCCTCCTGCCGGGCTACATCGCCACACCGCTGACGGCAAAGAACCCCTACCCGATGCCGTTCCTGATGTCGGCCGAGTCATTCGCAGGGCAGGCTTTCAGCGCCATGGGCGCCGGCAGCAGCTACCGCGTCATCCCCTGGCAGATGGCCGTGGTGGCCAAGTTGTTGCGGCTGCTGCCGAACCCCGTCTTCGACAAGCTCTTTGCCGGCCGCGGGCGCAAGCCGCGCCGGGCGCAGCCAATCAACCCGCCCGCCTGATGGACGTTGTCGTCTACTTTTTCCTTCTCGGCGTGCTGGCGCGCCTGGTCAAGAGCGACCTGCGCCTGCCCGAGGCGCTGTACGAAACGCTCTCCATCTACCTGCTGCTGGCGATTGGCTTGAAGGGGGGCATCGAACTCAGCAAGCAGCCGATGGCGGCCCTGGCACCGCAGGTCGCGGCCTGCATGGCGCTGGGCTTTGCGATTCCTTTTGTGCTGTTCCCGCTGCTGCGTGGCCTGAAGATGTCGCGGCCCGACGCGGCGGCGCTGGCCGCGCACTACGGCTCGGTCAGCGTCGTTACCTACGCTGTGGCCACGGCGGCGCTGGCCCGCCAGCAAATCCCTTACGAGAGCCACGCAGCGCTGTGGGTGGCGGTGATGGAGGCACCCGGCCTGGTCGCCGGCATCCTGCTGGCGCGCTGGGGTTCGCAGCGTCGCGACAGCGTGGCGGGGCGCCGCCCGACCACGGGACCCGGGGGCCTGGGTGCGCTGGCGCATGACGTGCTCTTTGGCAAGAGCGTGCTGCTGCTGCTGGGCGGGCTGACGATTGGTGCCCTGGCCGGCGAATCCGGCACGGCGCCGATCAAGGCGGTGTTCATCGACCCGTTCAAGGGCGTGCTGGCGCTGTTCCTGCTGGAACTCGGCCTCGTTGCCGGTGGCCGGCTGGCCGAAGTGCGCCGCTTTGGCGTGGCCGTGCTGGTGGTGGGCTTGGGCGTGCCGCCGGTGCTGGCTGTGGCGGGCGCCCTGGTGGGCTGGGCGTTGGGGCTGTCGACTGGGGGCGTGGCCCTGCTGGCCACGCTGGCCGCCAGCGCCAGTTACATCGCGGCGCCCACGGCGATGCGCATCGCTGTGCCCGAGGCCAATGCGGCGCTGTCGATCACGGCTGCTTTGGGGATCACCTTTCCTTTCAACATCGTGCTGGGCATACCTTTGTATATCCAGCTGGCGCAGAGGTTGACGACATGACAGGCAAACACCCCAAGACGCTGCTCGTCATCGTGGCCGAGGCGCTGCTGGAAAAGAACCTGGTGCGCGACGTGCGCGAACGCGGTGCCCAAGGCTGGACCGTGAGCGAAGTGCACGGCGCGGCGCGCGAGGGCGTGCGCGAAGGCGCCTGGGAGGCCGACCGCACGATCGAAATGAAGGTCATCTGCGACGCGGCGGTGGCCGATCTCATTGCCGATCACGTGATGGCGGTCTATGCGCCGAACTACAGCGTGGCAATGTATTTCAGCCAGGTGTCGGTGCTTCGTCCAGATCGGTTCTGACCGGGCTTCGGCCGGTTCGCCACGGGGCATCGCCAAAGAAAAAGCGCGGGCGCCTTGCGGCAGCCGCGCTGTTTCAGTCAGGGGGTCGGCAGGTCAGTAGCCGCCGCGGCTGCCGCCGCCCGTGCCGCCACCGCTGCCGCCGCCGCCGTAGCCGCCACGGCCGCCGCCGCCGCCACTGCCGCCGCCACCGTAGGGGCTGCGACCACCGCCGCCGCCGCTGCCGCCACCGCCGTAGGGACTGCGACCACCGCCGCCGCCTGCACCGCCGCTGCCACCACCACCGCCACCACCGTAGCCGCCACCACCGCCGCCGCCGAAGCCGCCTCGGCTGCCGCCACCGCCACCGCCACCAAAGCCGCCCGGCCGCTCTTCACGGGGACGCGCTTCGTTGACCACGATGGCACGGCCTTCGAGGGCCTGGCCGTTCATGCCGTTGATGGCCGCTTGGGCCTCGGCGTCCGAACCCATTTCGACAAAGCCGAAACCCTTGGAGCGACCGGTGTCGCGGTCCATCATGACCTTGGCGGACGTGACGGTACCGAATTGCCCGAACGACTCCTGGAGCGACTCGTCGCGCACGGAATATGCCAAATTACCTACGTACAGTTTGTTTCCCACGGGGGAGTCCTCAATCAAGAATCTGAAAAACCGTGTGGAGCTTTGGCTCTGCAAGAAAAAACCAAGCGAGAGCTGAGGCGTCCGGGCACAGAGTTTCTATTATGGAGTTCCCCCGGTGTCAAGCGCACGATGGCGAGCGGTCTTGTGTTGTTTTGTGGCGCCAACGGGTTAACCCTGAGCCTGATGGCATGGCCAGACTGCCGGTCCCAGCAGGCGCAGAGGAATCACTACCATCCAAGCATGGATCTGTTGAAACCCCTGTTTGCGCTGCTGGCGATCGTCAACCCGATCGGGGTGGTGCCTTTTTTCATTCACTTCACGCAGTCCCTCAGCCGCGAACAGCGCCGCGACACCATCCGCGTCAGCGCCTTCACGGTGTTCGTAGTCATCTCCGTCAGTGCCCTGGCCGGGCTGAAGATCATCGAGTTCTTCGGCATCTCGATCGCTTCGTTCCAGGTCGGTGGCGGTACTTTGCTGCTGATCAGTTCGCTCGCCATGCTCAATGCCCAGCCGGCCGAGAGCAAACCGGGCGACATGAGCGAGGGCGAAGAGAAGATCGGCGCCGGCGCCAGCATTGCCGTCGTGCCGCTGGCGATTCCGTTGCTCACCGGCCCGGCGACGATCTCGACCATCGTCATCTATGCCGAGAAGACGCGCCACCTTTGGCAGCTGGGGGTGCTGGTGCTGTACGGCGTGGTGATCGCGTTGATCACTTACCTGGTGTTCTCGGCGTCGGGACGCATCGCCAAAGTGCTGGGACGCACCGGCATCAATGTGATGACCCGCCTGATGGGTCTGATGCTGGCGGCGATGGCCGTGGAACTGCTCGCTGACGGCCTGGTCAAGCTGTTCCCGGTGCTGGCCAGCCCGATCGCACACTGAAGGTCGGCGGCGGCGGGTTAGCCCGGTTGCTTGCAGCCTTTGGCGGGACTAGATTCGCGCCACTCGCGCGGTGCTGCGCCCTGCCACCCAGGGGGCGCGCCGACGGGGGCAAGAGGAGACGACCGACCAACCCACTGACGATTGGGAACCAACCCGAGGCCGGCCCAAGCCGGCCCGTTCCAGGGCGCCGCACAGTCGGCGCCTTTTTCTTGGGTGAACGGTCTTCGTGGTCGAATTGGGCGGCATTGGGGCCCTTGCTGGGGAGTTGGGGGCCGTCCCACCGGCCTAGGATGTCCTACCAGACTCGTTCATCCGCAGGTCATCGCCATGTCCGTCAACCCTGAATTGCGCACGCTCGACATCGACATTCCGTCGCAGCCGCAGGCGCTCGTGAAGCTGTCCCTGCTGCTGGCCGAGGACGACGTGAATCTGATGGCGGTGGCCGAGCTGATCGAGGCCGACATGGCGCTGGCCGCCGCCGTGCTGAAGGCGGTGAACTCGTCGCTTTACGGGCTGAAAGGCCGGGTCCAGAGTGTCGGCCAGGCCGCCACCTACCTGGGCGTGAACGAGGTCGCGGCCATCACTTTCGAGATGGGCTTGCGCGCGGCGTTTCCGCCAGCGGCCGAGCTGGAACCGCTCTGGCAACGCGCCGCCCGGCGCGGCCTGCTGATGGGGCGGCTGGCATCCCGGCTGTCTCTGGACACCTGGGCCGCCCATTCAGCCGGTTTGTTTGAGGAGTGCGGCAAGGCGGTGCTGTTCCGCCATGCCCCCGACCACTACCGCGCGATGCTGAGGGCCGCGGCCGACGACAGCGAGCTGGCGCTGCTGGAGCGCACCGGCTTTGGCGTCAGCCACGACGCGCTGGGCGGCGCGCTGTGCGAAAGCTGGGGCCTGGGCGCTGCGGCTGTGGCCAGTGTGCGCCACCACGTGGGGGCGCAGGCCACTTTGCGCCTGCCCGACACACCGGGGCGCCGCGCCATCTGCGCCTTGTCCGTCTTGGCCCACACCCTGGATCACGCGCCCCAGTTACTGGACCAGACCGCCGAAGTTGTGGCGCCACAGATCCAGATGGACGTGACCCTTGTCGTGCGCGCCGTGCGACAGGTCGAGGAACAACTCGCCGAGGCGCAAGCCAACGGACGCTAGCGCCTGCCGGGCCCTGAGGGAAGCCCTGCTTCCCGTGCGCGCCGACCTTGGGTAGGCTTCGCAGTTCCTTCGACTCTGGCCCGTCCGCGGGCCCCGCCCATCATGGCCTCCATCGTCGCACCCGAAACGCTTGCCCTGCAGCGCCTGTACCACTGGGAGACGGCCACCCCCGACCGGGTCGCGTTGACGCAGCCGCTGGGCGGCGGCGCGGTCAAGGACTACACCTGGCGCGAGGTGCTGGACCAGACCCGGCGCATGGCTGCCCACCTGCAGAGCCTGGGCCTGCCCGCCGGCGCGCGCGTGGCCATCCTGTCCAAGAACACGGCACAGTGGCTGATGAGTGACTGGGCCATCTGGCTGGCCGGTTTCGTATCGGTGCCGCTGTACCCGACGCTGGCCGCCGGCACGATCCGCCAGATCCTCGACCACAGCGAGGCCAAGCTGCTGTTCGTGGGCAAGCTCGACGGCTGGAAGGGCATGAAGCCGGGCATCCCCGAGGGACTCTCGTGCATCGCCCTGCCGCTGGCCCCCGATGACGCGCTGGCCCACTACGCCAAGTGGGACGACATCATCGCCAAGACCGCGCCACTGAAGGGCAACCCGCTGCGCGACGCCGACGAGCTGTCGACCATCATGTACACCTCGGGCACCACGGGCGCGCCCAAGGGCGTGATGCACAGCTTTGCGACCTTCGCCTGGGCAGTGCAGAGCGGCATGAAGCGCGTCACTGCGCTGGACAGCAACGCCCGCATGCTCAGCTACCTGCCGCTGAGCCACGTGGCCGAGCGCGCGCTGGTCGAACACGGCCAGCTGGCCACCGGCATGCATGTGTACTTTGCCGAGAGCCTGGAGACCTTCACCGCCGACCTGCAGCGCGCGCGGCCGACCGTGTTCTTCTCGGTGCCGCGGTTGTGGGTGAAGTTTCAGCAAGGCATTGGCGCGAAGATGCCGCCTGCCAAGCTGGACCGCCTGCTGAAGATCCCGATCCTGGGCGGCATCGTGCGCAAGAAGATCCTCACCGCGCTGGGCCTGCAGGAGTGCAAGTTCGCAGCCGGTGGCGCCGCGCCCATGCCGCCGGAGTTGCTGCGCTGGTACAACAAGCTCGGCCTGGACCTGGTCGAGGTCTACGGCATGACCGAGAACTGCGGCCTGAGCCACGCCACCCTGCCCGGCAAGCAGCGTCCGGGCACCGTGGGCCTGCCTTATGACGGCGTGCAATGCCGTCTGGACCCGGCCAACAGCGAGATCCAGGTCAAGTCGCCCTGCACCATGCTGGGCTACTACAAGGAACCCGAACTCACCCGCCAGGCCATGACCGAGGACGGCTGGCTGCACACCGGCGACAAGGGCGCGCTGGACGGCGAGGGCAACCTGAAGATCACCGGCCGCGTGAAGGACCTGTTCAAGACCAGCAAGGGCAAGTACGTGGCGCCCGCGCCCATCGAGGACAAGCTGGTCATGCACAACGCCATCGAGGCCTGCTGCGTGTCGGGCGCCAATTTGGGCCAGCCGCTGGCGCTGATGATGCTCAACATCGACGCGGCCAAGAAGGCCGGCAACGCCGCCGGCAAGTCCGAGCTCGAAGCCTCATTGACCGCGCACCTGAAGAAGGTCAACGACACGCTGGACCCGCACGAGCAGCTCGACTGCCTGGTGCTGATGACCGAGGCCTGGACGGTGGACAACGACCTCATCACGCCGACCTTCAAGGTCAAGCGCAACCGCATCGAGGACCTGTTCGCGAAGAACTACGACGCCTGGGTCGGCTCGCGCAAGAAGATCGTCTGGTACGGGAAGTAAGCCGCCTGCGCGGCGCCGTTCAACGCGGCGCCGACGCGGTTGTGGCAGCGGACGGGGCAGGGGCCGCCGATGGCACCGATTGCACGGTGATGCCCGTGGCCAGCGGGATCTCTTCGCTCACCGTCACGCCGGTCACAAAGTAGCGGGTGTCGCCAAAGCAGCTTCCCGGCAGGCCGACCTTTTCTTCGTAGTGCAGCGCCACACGTTTGCCCACCACCTGGGTGACCTTGTTGGCCGTGGCCTCGTCCCAGATCGTGAAGCTGAACTTCTCAGGCGCCGTGCCGGGAACCGACACCATGGCCAGCTCGCCCTCCCAGGTCTTGCAGACCCAGCCTTTGTTGGACAGCTTTTGTACCCAGCCGGCGCGCTCACCGCTGGAGTAGCTCCAGCTCAGCGCGGCCCACAGGTACACGCCCAGCAGGGCTGCGATGACGACGACGGGCAGGACAACGAACTTGAGCATGGCGGGGCCGTTCAAAAAGGGTCCGCGCCATTATCGACCGCGCCGTGACGTTACTTGCTGTTGGCCTTGAAGCTGGTGAACAGGCGCGTCTGAACGCGGCGGATGTCCTGCGGCACGGCGTCGGGTGGCGTCAGTTTGTTGACGTCGGCGGCGGCCAGGAACACCGTCGGGTTGTCGGCCACGGCCTTGGTCACGAACTTCTTCGACGCCGCGTTGGGGTTGGCGTAGAAGACCTTGTTGGTCAGCGACGCATGCACCTCGGGGCGCAGGATGTAGTTGATGAAGAGGTGCGCGTTACCCACGTTCTTGGCGTCCTTGGGGATGGCCATGGTGTCGAAGAACAGCGTGGCGCCAGTGGGCGGAATCAGCGCCTGGATGTCCTGCCCGGTCTTGGTGTCGATGGCCCGCTGGCGCGCGATGTTGATGTCGCCCGAATAACCCATCACCACGCAGAGCTGGCCGCCGGCCAGGTCGTTGATGTAGCCCGACGATGAAAACCGCGTCACGTTGGGCCGCGCCTTGGTGAGCACCTCGCGCGCCGCGTCATAGTCCCGGGCGTCCTTGCTGTAGGGCGGCTTGCCGGCGTACATCATGGCCACGGGCATGACTTCAGACGCCGAGTCGAGCAGGTTGATGCCGCAGCCCTTGAGCTTGCTGGCGTACTGCGGGTCAAAAATCAGCGCCCAGGGGTTGGCGGGCAGGGGCGTGGCACCCAGTGCGGCACGCACCTTGCCGGTGTTGATGCCCACCGTGACGTAACCCCACAGCCAGGTCACCAGGTGGGCGTTGCCGGGGTCGATGCCGCCGAGCTTTTCCAGCAGCGCCGGGTCGAGGTTGGCCCAGTTGCTGAGCTTGGCGCGGTCGAGCTTCTGGTACAGGCCGCCGGCGATCTGCGTCTTGGCGAAGTGCGCGCTGGGCACCACGATGTCGTAGCCCGTCTTGCCGGCCACCAGCTTGGCCTGCAGGATCTCGTTGTTGTCGTAGTTGTCGTAGCGGACCTTGATGCCGGTCTCTTTCTCGAAGTTCCGAACCGTGTCGTCGGCGATGTAGTCCGACCAGTTGTAGATGTTCAGCACCTTCGGCTCGCCGGCCTGGGCCAGCGCCCAGGGAGCGGCAGCGGCCAATGTCAGTGCCATCAGCGCACGGGTCGGGCAGGGCAGGGGGTGATTCATGACGGAGCCTTTGGCGGGTTCAGGGGGTGGTTGACGGGGCTGTGAACTCGAGAGCCCGCATTTTGGCCGACGCTGCCCGTGCCGCAGGCGCCGCGGGGCGTCTCACCAGGCGATGGACTGGCCGTCCCAGGCGTGAAAGCCCCCGCTGGCGCCCTCGGCGGGCAGCCCATCCAGCACAGCCAGCAAGCGCGCGGCGGCCAGATCGGGGTGACTGGCTTCAGCATCGCCGATGATCGGCGCCGACAGCGCCGACACCACCGTGCCCGGGTGCAGCGCCGCCAGCACGGCCAGCGGCCGCTGGCGTGCCACCTCGATGGCCGCGGTGTGCAGCAGCATGTTCAGCGCGGCCTTGCTGGCGCGGTAGCTGTACCAGCCGCCCAGGCGGTTGTCGCCGATGCTGCCGACGCGGGCCGACAGCACGCCCAGCAGCGAACGCTCCCGCCGCGCCAGCAGCGGGTGAAAGTGCTTGATCACCAAGGCGGGCCCGATGGTGTTGACCGCAAAGGCGCGGGCCATCGTGGCCGGGTCGAGCTCGGCCAGGCGCTTCTCCGGCGCGCGTCCGTCGACGTGCAGGGCGCCGGTCGCGCACAGCACCAGGTGCAGCGGCCCGCACTCGGCCACGTGCGCGGCCGCCGTGGCGATGCTGGCTTCGTCGGTCAGTTCGAGCGCCGGCACGCTGCCGCGGTGCAAGGCGTGGACCTGTGCGCAGCGTGGGTTGGCCTGCAGGGCCCGCACGAGCGCATGGCCGATGGCACCCGAGCTGCCGACGACCAGGGCGCGAAATCCATCCGGGAGACTGTTCATGGGGCGGCCGTCTGGTCAACGAAGCAGGCGCACAGAGCGCCGGGGAGCGCAGCATAGCGACGACGCGCGGACACAATGGGTACCTGCTTGTTGACCGGAGAGCCCACCATGGCTTTGCTGCTGTTCGGACTCGTGCTCTTCCTGGGTGTGCACTCGGTGCGCGTCTTCGCCGAGGGCGCGCGCACCCGCTTCATTGCCCAGCGCGGCGAGAACGCCTGGAAGGGCGCCTACTCGGTGGTCTCGATCCTGGGCTTCGTGCTGTTGATCTGGGGTTACAGCCTGGCGCGGCAGCAGCCGGTGGTGCTGTGGACCCCGCCGACCTGGGCGCGGCACCTGGCGGCGTTGCTCACGTTGCCGGCCTTTGTGCTGCTGGTGGCGGCCTACGTGCCGGGCAACGCCATCAAGGCCCTGGTGCACCACCCCATGGTGCTGGGCATCAAGGTCTGGGCCTTTGCGCACCTGTTCGTCGGGCGCACGCTGGCGGCGGAGGTCGTGTTCGCCGCCTTCCTGGTCTGGGCCGCGCTGAGCTTTCGCGCCGCCCGTGCACGCGACCGCGCCGTGGGCCGCGTCTACCCGCCGGGCCGCGGGGCGCCCACCGTGGCGACCGTGGTCGTCGGCGTGGCGGCCTGGGCCGGCTTCGCGATGTGGGGCCATGTGGCACTGATCGGCGTGCGGCCCTTCGGCTGACGGCGCGCCTGCGCTCAGGGATTCCCTGAGCCAATTCCCCGGCGCCCCCCGATCGCCGGGGCAGGGTCGCCTGTTTAGAGTCCTGCATCGACGCCCACAAGGGGGCGCCGACAACGGCAGGGGACGCGGACATGGACAACGACAACAGGCGCACCGACCGCCCCCCGATCGGGCGCTTTCTGCTCATGTTCGCGGCGCTGCTGGCAGCGGCCATCGGGCTGGCTGGGTTGTCCTCGGCGGCCCCGATGCCGGACGCGGCGGCTTCCTCAGACGCTTACGCGATCACGAAAAAACCCAAACCCCATCACCCACACCAGGAGCAGACACCATGAGCATCGGATCAGAATTCAAGGACTTCGCCGTCAAGGGCAACGTCGTCGACCTCGCAGTCGGCGTCATCATCGGCGCGGCATTCGGCAAGATCGTCGACTCGCTGGTCAAGGACCTCATCATGCCGGTGGTCGGCAAGATCTTCGGCGGCCTGGACTTCTCGAACTACTTCGTCATGCTGTCCGACCCCCCGGCCAGCTTCGTCGGGCCGCGCACACTGGAGGCGCTGACCAAGGCCGGCGTGCCGGTCTTCGCCTACGGCAGTTTCATCACCGTGGCCGTGAATTTCATCATCCTGGCCTTCATCATCTTCATGATGGTGCGGCAGATCAACCGCATGAAGAGGGAAGCACCGCCCGCGCCGCCCGCCGCGCCGCCGGCCACGCCCGAGGACGTGCTGCTGTTGCGCCAGATCCGCGACGCGCTGGCCTCGCGCTGAGCGCCACGCGTCGGCCCCCCCAGCCGCGGCCTGCACCCAGGCCGCGGCATATCATCCGGCGGGTGACCAACCCGGCCCGCACGCATCCCGGCGCCTCCATGCAGGTGCTGCTCGCCGATGACCACGAACTCGTCCGCCTGGGCACCCGCCACCTGCTCGAAAGGCCGGGCGCTCTGGATCCGCCACCCCGCTGCGACGAGGCGGCCTCGCTCGACGAGGCGCTGGGCAGGGTGGCTGCGCAGCCTTACGACCTGCTGCTGCTCGACCTGGGCCTGGGCGAGCAGTTCGCGCTGCGCTCGCTGCCGCGCTTTCGCGAGTTGGCACCCGGCATGCGCATCATCGTGCTGACCTCGATGCCCGAGGCCCTGTACGCCGAGCAGTCGCTGCGCGCTGGTGCCGACGGCTTCGTGATGAAGTCCGAACTGGGCGATTCGCTGCTGACCGCGGTGCGCACCGTGATGGCCGGCGGCATCCACCTCAGCGAGAGGCAGCGCGCCGACAGCCTGCGCCGCCTGGCGGGCCGCGCCACCGAGCCCGGGCGCCCGGTGCTGTCGGCGCGCGAGCTCGAAGTGCTGCGCCAGGTGGCCGCCGGCCGCAGCACGAAGGAGATCGCCGAGCAGCTCAACCGCAGCGTGAAGACGGTGGAGACCCACAAGCAGAACCTCAAGACCAAGCTCGGCGCCGAGACCCCGGCGCAGCTGATGCGGCAGGCCCTGGCGTGGTTCGGGGAGGCCTCCTGATGCGTGCCGCATCACTGCCTGCGCGCGGGTGGTGCCTGGTCGGCGCGCTGCTGTTTGCGGCAACGCCGGCACTGGCGCAATCGGTGCTGCCGGCGCTGCCTGCGCCGGACACGCTGGACCTGCAGGTGCAGCCGGGCGACACGTTGATCGGCATTGCCCGACGCGTGCTCGTCGAGCCCTCGAAGTGGCCGCTGCTGGCGCGCGAAAATGGCTTGGGCAACGGCAACCAGATCGGCAGCCTGAGCGTCATCCGCATCCCCAAGGCGCTGCTGCGCAGCGAGTCCCTGCCCGCCCGCGTGCTGACAGTCAGTGGCAGCGTGCGCGCAGCCGACGCGCCGCTGGTTGCCGGCGCCGCGCTTGCCGAGGGCGACCGCCTGAGCACGGGCGCCGACGGCAGCGCCACGGTGCAACTGGTCGACGGCTCGGTGCTGCACCTGCGCGCGGGCAGCCAGCTCACGGTGCAGGAGTCGCGGCGCTACCCGGCCGTCGGCGTGCTGCGCTCGTCGGTGAAGCTGGAAGAGGGCCGGGTCGAGATCAAGTCGCCGCGCAGCAGCGGCGGCCAGCCGGGCTTCGAAGTGCGCACGCCCCAGGGCGTGCTGGGCGTGCGCGGCACCGAGTTCCGCGTCGCCGCCGAGGGCGCGGCGCGGCGCACGCTGGGCGAGGTGCTGGACGGCGCGGTGCAGGTCGGCGGCGCGCGCGGCGGGCAGCGCGTCGGCGCGCGCTTCGGGAGCGTTGTCGACGCCGACGGCAGCGTGCTGCCGCCGGTGCCGCTGCTGGACGCCCCCGACCTGGGCCGCGTGCCGCGCCTGCATGAAAAGGTGCTGCTGCGCGTGGACTTCACGCCGCTGGCCGGCGCGCGCGGCTACCGCGCCCAGATTGCCCGAGACGCCCGCTTCGATGAGGTGCTCGTCGACACCACCCTGGCCACGCCGCCGCTGCGCGTGCCGGGGCTGGCCGATGGTGATTACGTGCTGCGCCTGCGCGCCAGCGACGAACGCGGCCTGGAAGGCCGTGCGGTCGACCTGCCCTTCAAGCTGAAGGCCCGGCCGGAGCCGCCCCTGCCGGTGGCGCCGGCCGCGGGCGCACGCCTCGTGGGCCGCGTCGACTTCCGCTGGTCGGCCAACCCCGAGGCACGCCTGTACCGTTTGCAGGTGGCACGCGACGCCGCGTTCACCCAGCCCGTCGTCGACCGCAGCGACGTCACCGACACGGCCTGGCAGCTCGACGGCCTGGCGCCCGGCACCTACCACTGGCGTGTCAGCAGCCTGCGCGCCGCCGACGACCCCGGGCCGCTCGGCGATGCCGGCGCCTTCGAGGTGCTGCCCACGCCGCCGGTGGCACCGCCCCCGCGCGCCGATGTCGACGATCAGCGTGTCAGCCTGGCCTGGGCGGCGCAGCCCGGCCAGCAGTTCGACCTGCAGCTCGCGCGCGACGCCGGCTTCACGCAACTGCTGCTGGCGCAGCGGGTGGCCGGCCCGGCGCTGGCCTTCGACCAACCCGGTGCCGGCCGCTTCTACGTGCGCCTGCGCACGATCGAGGCCGACGGCTATGTCGGCCCCTACGGCTCGGCGCAGTACTTCGATGTGCCGCCCTGCCTGCGCACGAGCGATCGGGCCTGCGTGCGCGCCAGCGGCCAGGCCGTGCTGACCCTGCCGTGACGCCGCGGCCGCGCCGCCGCGACAGCCTGTGGATCGCGCTCGGGCTGGCCGCCGTGGCCGGGCTGCTGGCCGCCACGCAAGCGACCTGGCGCGTCGACCGCCTGGTCTACGACCGGGCCCTGTCCTGGTGGACGCAACCGACACCGCCGCAGATCACGCTGATTGCCATCGACGACGCCAGCCTTGAGGCCATCGGCCGCTGGCCCTGGCGCCGCGCGGTGCACGCCACGCTGCTGCAGCACCTGGCGCAGGTGCGGCCGAGGGCGATCGCGTTGGACCTGGTGTTGAGCGAACCCGATCCCGACCCGCGCGAGGACGCATTGCTCGCCGCTGCGCTGCAGCGGGCCGCGCCGGTGCTGCTGCCGGTGCCCTGGGTCGCCGTGGGCGGCAGTTCGCCGCGCTGGCTGGACCCGGCGCCGCTGCTGGCCGGCGTGGCCAGGCTGGCCTCGGCAGACGCCGCGCTCGACGAGGACGGCGTGCTGCGCAGCACCTTCTTGCAGGTCGGCCCGGCCGGCGCACCGCGCCCGCACGTCGCGCTGGCCATGCTGCAGGCCGCCGGCGAAGGTCTGCACCCGGCCGTGCGCGTGCGGTCGCAGCCGCCTGCGGCCGATCCCTTGCATTGGCGCCGCGACGGCCGCCTGCTCATCCGCTACGGCGGCCCGCCCGGGCACGTGGATCACGTGTCCTACGTCGACGTGCTGCGCGGCGCGGTGCCGGCGGCGCGGCTGCAAGGCCGCTACCTGCTCGTGGGCATGACGGCGCAGGGCTTGGGTGACACGCAGGCCACGCCAGCCAACCGCGACAGCCGCGCCATGCCCGGCGTCGAGGTGCTGGCGCAGACCCTGCACATGCTGCGCAGCGGCGACATGCTGCAGGCGCTGCCGCCGGCACCGCTGGCCGCGCTGTCGGCGCTGATCGTCTTCGGCGGCGTGGTGGTGATGGCGCGGTTGGGCCAGCGCGGCGCGCTGCTCGTCGGCCTGGGCGGCGCGGTAGCGCTGCTGTTGGCCAGCGTGGCTGCTGTCGGCGCCGGCTGGTGGCTGGCCCCCGCGCCGGCCGTGGCGGCGGCCCTGCTGGCCTACCCGTTGTGGAGCTGGCGCCGGCTGGAACTGGCGGTGTCGGGCCTGGACGCGGAGCTGCGCCTGCTCGGTGCGGGCGCCAAGACCGACACCGGCGACGCGAGCGACGCGAGCGACGCTACCGACGCCATCGACGCCCGCCTGCAGCGCCTGCGCGCGGCGGCCGAGCTGCTGCGCCAGGCGCGCCGCTACCTGGCCGACATGCTTGAAAGCCTGCCCACCGCGATGCTGGTGGCCGACGCGCAACACCGCGTCGTGATGGCCAACGCGGGCGCGGCGGCGCTGTTCGAGGTCGAGGATGCCGAGGAACTGCGCGGCCTGGACCTGCTGCGTCTGCTGCAGGAGTTCAAGTGTGACGAGCCGCCAGACTGGCGCGCCACCCTGGCCGCGCTGCACGCCGGCGGCGCGCAGCCGGCCTTCCAGGTGCGGCTGCCGGGGCACGGCGACCACGTCGTGCAACTCACGGCGGCCGAGCTGGCGGGCAGCCGCTGCGTGCTGGTTTCGGTGGCCGATGTGGCGCCCGTCAAACGCGCCGAGCGCCAGCGCGAGGAGGCGCTGGCTTTCGTCTCGCACGACCTGCGTTCGCCGGCCAGCGCCATCGTGCTGCTGACCGACAGTGCGTTGGCTGGCAGCAGCCGCGCCGAGGACTGGCTGCCCCAGGTGCGCCGCCTGGCGCAGCGGTCACTGGAAATGTCCGAGGCGTTTGTGCGCTACGCGCAGGCCGAGCTGGTGGCGCCGCAGCTCACGCCGACGCTGTTGCGCGATGTGGTCGACGACGCCAGCGCGAGCCTGGCACCGCAGGCCGCATCACAGGGCCTGGTGCTGGTGTGCCAGGTGCAGCCCGACGACGCTGTCTTCACGCTCGATCGCGCGCTCGTCGCGCGTGCGCTGGCCAACCTGCTGTCGAACGCGCTGCACCACAGCCCGCCCGCCGGCACTGTGCGCCTGCGGGCCTGGCTCGACGCCAGCGCGGCGGTCTTCGAGGTCGCCGACGAAGGGCCCGGCCTGGCCGCCGTTCAGCAGCAAGCGCTCGCGCAGGCCGATGGCGGCCTGCGCAGCGGCCACGCGGCCGGCGTCGGGCTGGGCCTGCGCTTCGTGCAGCGCGTGGCACGGATTCACGGCGGCGTGTTGCGCTGGCGGGAGGCCGCTGGCGCCCAGCCGGGCCGCTTCGAGCTGTGTCTGGGCGGGGGCGGCTCAGGGAATCCCTGAACCCGTTCTCGGCCAACGGCCGGGTGTGTTTTCAGCCGCCCGCCGATGGGCACTGCGCCTGGTGCGCCCTACGCTTCGTCTCATGGAATCGCATGACCCCGGGGCCGAAAAAAGTTGGTGGCAGAAGCTGAGCGGCGGCCGTCGGCCGACGCTGGTGCTGCACCACTTCGGCGTCGACGACAAGGCGCTCGCGGAGCTGGAGCCCATCGTGAACCGCCTCGGGCGCGAACTCGGCGCGGTGCTGGGTGTGGAGCTGGGGCGTGGTGACGCATTGCTCGTCGACGCACTGGCCGCGCGGTCGATACCGGCGCAACTGCTGGAATCGGTACGCGACGAGCGGCCGTTGGT
>JANNWL010000226.1:0-7601 GCA_031414735.1 Burkholderiales bacterium
GCGGCTGCACGACGAAGGCCAGCACGCCAGCGGTTTCCAGATCGAGCCGGTGCATGGGCACCAGGGTGTCGATGCCCAGCAGGCGCTTGAGCCGCACCAGCGCCGTTTCCTGCAGGTAGCGCCCGCCGGGGGTGACGGGCAGGAAGTGCGGCTTGTCGACCACCACCAGGTGTTCGCACTGGTGCAGCACCTCAAGCTCGAAGGGCACGCGCGGCTCGGGCGGCAGGCTGCGCCAGTACCAGAACACGGCGCCCTCGGTGCAGAGCGTGGCGGCGGAAACGGGCGTGCCTTGGTGGTCGAGCACATCACCCTGCGCGATGCGGGCGGCCCAGTCGATGCCCGGACGCAGGCGCGCCGACAGGAATGCCGCCACAGAAGACCACGGCCCGCCGCTCGCGGCCACGCGGCTGGCGCTGACACCGTCGCGGATAGACGGCGCCCAGGCGGGCAGCGGGCGGGTCACTGGAAGGCCCTTCGCGCCGCGCGGTGCTCAGAAGGCATCGAGCCGCAGCGCGCGACCCAGGCGCCAGGCCTCGCCGGGGTCGTTGGCGTCGAACACCTGTTCGGCGGTGGTGCCGGTTTCCTGCAGGCGGCTGTCCAGCGCCACGCGCTTGTCGAAGACGAAGCACTCGCCCTGCCAGTCGGCGTGCGCGTCGGGCAGGGTGGCGAAGTAGTTGAGGATGCCGCCGTCGAGCTGCAGCACCTGCAGGCCCAGGCTGCGCAGCCAAGGCGCCGTCTTGTCGCAACGGATGCCGCCCGTGCAGTACATGGCCACCGGCCGACCGCTGGCGCGCCATTCGTCGGCGTGCCGTTGCACATGGTCGACCAGGTCGCGGAAGTGGCGCACCTGCGGGTCCACCGCGCCCTTGAAATGGCCGAGGCGGAATTCGAAATGGTTGCGGTTGTCCAACAGCACCGCGTCGCCCCGGGCCAGCAGCGCGCGCCACTCGGCGGGCGAGAGGTGGCTGGCGTCGCGCTCGTCGGGCGCGGGCAGGCTCTCGCCGCCCGGCAAGGCCAGGGCCACGATCTCGGGCTTGACCAGCACCTTCAGCCGCGCGAACGGGGTTGTGGTGCAGGCGCTGTGCTTGAAGGCCATGCCGGCCAGCGCGCCTGCCAGGAAGGCCGGGGCTTGCAGCGCCTGCTCGAAACGCAGCACCTCGCCATGCAAGCCCGACACCGCGCCGTTCAGCCCCTCGCTGGCCACCGTGATGCTGCCGAACAGGCCGCGCGCCAGGGCCCGCAACCCGGCCGCCGTGGCAACCGGGTCGGCCACGGGCGTGAAGCCATAGAAAGCGCTGTGCAACAGCGCGTGGGCCGGGGTCGCGGCAGGGGTGGCGGGTCGGGTGTCGGGATGCATGGGCCGGCAATTTTCGCAGCGCGCGCGCAGCGCCTGGAGTGCGCACCCTAGAAAAACCGGGCGGCTTAGGTATCGCTCTCTAAGGGTTCACCCCGACACTTCGTCGTCGTTAGAAATTCAAACCACTTCACAGAGGACACCCCATGACCACCCCCACCCTGAGCCACCTGACCCTGCAAACGCTGGACAACTACCGCACCGCCGCCAACCAGGCCGTCGTCGCCTACCGCCTGGGCAGCCACCGCCTGGTGAACGTGGTCAACGCGACGCTGGAAAACAGCATCTACCCGCGCACCGCCAAGCTGGCACCGAAGACCACCCGCCGCATCGATGGCGTGCGCGGCAACATGAGCGATGTCGTGGTCAAGGGCATCGACCAAGTTGCCGAGCGCACTGAGCAGGCCATCGAGATGGGCTCGACCGCCGCCGCCGCGCAAGTCAAGAAGGCCGCGCGCTTCGCCGCCGGCATCGACAACAACCTCGTTGCCAGCGGCCTGCAAACTGCCGCGCGCCTGACCCTGCCGGGCGCCAAGGTGGCGCTGGCCGTCTCAGGCAAAGTGGCCGAAGGCGCCCACGCCCTGGCCGGTGTCGCCGGTGCGCGCCCGGTGCGCAAGGCGACGCGCAAAACGGCTGTCAAGGCCGTCACCAAGGCGGTCACCAAGGCAAAGCGCCAAGCCGCACCGGTGGTTCGCCGCGCCAAGAAGGCCGTTGCGGTGACAAACAAGCGCGTGGCGCGCGTCGCCCGCGTGGTCAAGGCCAAGGCTGCTCCGGTCGAGGCCGCTGTGCGCCGCGCTCCGCGCGCTGCCAAGAAGCTGGTTGCGGAAGTCGTCGCAGCCTGATCGCAGGCTGATTCAAGGCCCGCCAAGGCCCGTCGCGCGGCATGTCCGCGCGACGGGCCTTTTCACTTTCAGGCCGGCGTGGCCAGCGCCCGCGCGATGCGATGGCGGTGCACGCGCGTCTTCGGCACGCTGCCGGCGAACCAGCTGCGCACGTCTTCTTCCAGCCCCAGCCCGTGCATGTAGTTGTAGAGCGCCTTCTTCAGCGCCACGCCCAGCACGTCATGGTCCACACCCGTGGGGTCGACGAACCCGATGTCGTTCTTGGCGAAGGTCACCGGTGGCAGGGGCAGCAGCGTCACGCCATAGTCGGCCGGCCGCTGGCCCACCGGCGAGTGCACGGTGCAGGCAAAGCGGTGGAAGAAGCCGGACTGGATGCAGCCGGCGGAGAAAAGCTGGCGCACGTACTCCAGCGCGTCCACCGTGTCGTGCACGGTCTGCGTCGGGAAGCCGTACATCAAGTAGGCATGCACCAGGATGCCGGCGTCGGAAAACGCATGCGTCACGCGCGCCACCTGGTCCACCGACACGCCCTTCTTCATCAGGTTGAGCAGCCGGTCGGACGCCACCTCGAGCCCGCCCGAAATCGCAATGCAGCCGCTGTCGGCCAGTTGCTGGCACAGCGCCGGCGTGAACGACTTTTCGAAGCGGATGTTGCCCCACCAGCTGATGTTCAACTGGCGCCGCTGCAGCTCGGCCGCCAGCGCCTTCAGTGACTTGGGCGGCGCGGCCTCGTCGACGAAGTGGAAGCCCGTCTGCCCGGTCTCGGTAACGATGGCCTGCACGCGGTCGACCAGGGTCTCGGCGGTGGCCGCGTCGTAGCGGCTGATGTAGTCCAGGCTGACGTCGCAGAAGCTGCACTTCTTCCAGTAGCAGCCGTGCGCCACGGTGAGCTTGTTCCAGCGCCCGTCGCTCCACAGCCGGTGCATGGGGTTGAGCATGTCCAGCAGGCTGAGGTACTTGTCCAGCGGCAGGCCGTCCCAGGTGGGTGTGCCGACATCGGCAAAGGGCACGTCGGGCTCGACGAAGTTGACGTACTTCACCTCGTGCATGCTGGTCGGACGCAGCCCAGTTCGAAAATAAGTGCGCACCAGGCGGCTGGCCGAGCGCTGGCCTTGCAGGTGTTCCAGCAGCGCCAGCAGCGGGCGTTCGCCCGCGTCGAGCGTGACGAAGTCGAAGTGGTCGAAAACCCGCGGCTCGGTGAGCTCGCGCAACTCGGTGTTGACGAAGCCGCCGCCGAGTGCGGTGACGATGGACGGGTCGTGCGCCTTGATGGCCTGGGCGATGCGAAACGCCGCGTACACCGCGCCCGGAAACGGCACCGACAGCAGCACCACGGTGGGCGCATGGCGCTCCAGTGCGGCCAGCGTCAGCCGGTGCAGCGTCTGGTCGACCAGGTTCATGGGCGCGGCCAGCGCCGTGGCCAGGGGTTCGAAGCTGGGCTGGCTGGCTGCCAGGCTTTCGCCGTAGCGCACGAACTCGAAGCGCGGGTCGACCGCGTCGCGCAGCACGTCGGCCAGGTCGTTGAGGTACAGCGTGGCCAGGTGGCGCGCGCGGTCATGCACGCCCAAAGCGCCGAAGGCCCAGGCCATGGGGTCGCCGCCCTGCTCGTCCACGTACACATCCAGTGACGCGAAACGCGGCCCCTCGGGCAGGAAGCTGCGGCTGGCGATGCGGTGCGCCAGCGTCGCATCGCGCCCCTGCAGGAAGGCCAGCACCGGCGCGATGGTGGCGTGGTAGCGGTCGAACTGCGCATGGAAGGCGGCGACCAGTGGCGTGCGCTGGCGCGGCGGCAGGGCTTCGATGCACGCCTGCACCTCGCGCAAACCGGCAGGTGACAGCAGCTCCAGGATCAGCGCCAGCGCCAGGTCTTCCTGCACTGCCGCCACGCCGCGCGAACGCAGGAAGCCGGTGAGGTAGGCCGTGGACGGGTACGGCGTGTTGAGCTGCGTCATCGGCGGGATGATCGACAGCACGCGGGGGTTCAAGAGAGACTTCGGGACGGTTTGCAAGGTGCTTGATTCTGATGGCTGGCCGCGGCCAAAGAGCCCTTGAACAGCCGCTGGCCGCTGCAGGATGTCAAGGCGCGTTTCAGCGATTTGGTGCGCCTGGCGCACAGCGCGGGGCCGCAGCCTGTGACGCTGAGATCACGCCGTCAAGCTGTGAAGGGCTGGCTGCTCGACACGAACCTCATCTCGGAATTGCGCCGCGTGCGGACCCGAGTCCCTTGCTGAATCCGTGGCCTGCGGCGCGGACCCATCTCAGCCCGAGGCAGGCAGTACCAGCCCCTCGTCCACCATCACCCGCTGCAGCGCCTGCTCGAACAGGCTGCGCGCCGTGCCTGCGAGCTGGCTCAGGTGCTGGTGCAAGGCGGCATCGGCCGGGCCGCGCGACTGGCAATCGGTGCTGTAGCGCTCGAAAGCGCCCAGCTGCAGCAGGATTTCGGCCAGGTGGCGAGGGCATTCGCAGGCAACGTCGGACGGCATGTCGGCCAGGGTCATCAGGTCGTCGTCACTGAACTGGCGCGCGGGGGCCGCCGCTGCGACAGACAGGGTGGGCGCTGCGGCGGGCGTTGCGGCGTGTGCCGGGGCGGCGGCCGCAACCAGACGAGCGAGCTCGTTGGCGCTGATGGGGGCGCGTCGCACCACGGCACCGGCCGCGCGCAGCCGCTCGGCGACCGGCTCGGCGCCAAAGCCGTACAGCACCACCGTGGCCCGGGCCTGCCATTGCGCTGCCAGTGCCAGCGCCTCGTCCGCGACAGCCGGCTGCAGCGAAGGCAGGTGCAGCAGCAGCACATCGCAGCCGCCAGGCAGGCAGGCCGCCAGGCCGGCGGCCGCTGCCGAGGCCAGGTCGTCATGCACGGCCAGGACCTGGCAGCCGGGTGCAGACTTGAGTTTTTGGGCGGCGTGGCGGCCCACCACAACCACCTGCCGCGGGCCACTGCGCGGCGCCGCCGGGGGCGCCGGGCCGGTCGCGTCGGCCCACAGGGCCTGCAAGGGCTGCATGCCCAGCGCCGCCAGGGTGCCAATGGCGTGACCCTGCTCGGTGAGCTGGCGCAGCAGGCGCAAGCGCTGCACATCGTGGGAGTTGTAAAGACGTTGTCCGGTGGCCGACTTGGGTGCATCGACCACGCCGTAGCGGCGCTCCCAAATGCGCAACGTGGCCACCGGCACACCGGCCAGCCGGGCCACGGTGCCACTGCGCAGGCGGTTGTCGGAACCCGTGGCCGGCGCAGAGGCCTCACTGTGGTCGGTCAATGCCACATCAGACAAGGGAACTTGATCCATCAGACTCTCGGTTGAAACGGTTTTGAATCGACATTGTGGCGATAAATCCGAAATTCGTGTTGAACTATCGATACAAACCAGAGTCAAGGCTTATGATCACGCAACTTGGCGGTCATACAGTGAACGCCTCAGTCGCGAAGTCCACCCCCCAGAGCAGTCACAGAGGTCTTCCATGCAGCACACCCAAACGCCCCAACGAATTGCCGTCATCGGCGCCGGTATCGCAGGCGCCGCCTGTGCGGCCAGCCTGCACCAGGCGGGCGAGCAGGTCAGCCTGTTCGAAAAGTCCCGCGGCGCGGGTGGGCGCATGGCCACCCGCCGGGTCGGCTGGACCGACGATGAAGGCCAGGCACAAAGTGTCGAGTTCGACCACGGCGCGCCCTGGTTCACCGCCCGCCATCCGCGCTTTCGTGCGGCCATCGGCCGGGCCGAGCGCGCGGGTGCGGTCCAAGCCTGGCAGCCCCAGGTGCACGCGGCCTGGCCGGCGCCGCGCAAGCGCCCGGGCTTTGTGGCCACGCCCGACATGCCGGCTCTTTGCCGTCATGTGCTGGGTGACCTGCCGCTGCACACCGGCCACGCCGTGCAACGCCTGCAGCGCGACGCCGCGGGCTGGCAACTGGTGCTCGAAGGTGGCGTGAGTGTCGGCCCCTTCGACCAGGTGATGTTGGCGCTGCCCCCGGCGCAGGCAGCCGCATTGCTGGCCGGCCACCAGGACGCCTGGGCCGACGAGCTCGTGACCCAGCGCATGAGCGCCTGCTGGACGCTGATGGCTGTCACCAACGATGTCGATTGGCCCTGGGACGCGGCCGACATCGACCGCGGTCCGCTGGCCCGCGTGCTGCGCAATGACCGCAAACCGGGGCGCACGCCGCGGCTGGGCCAGGCGAGCTGGGTGGCGCACGCCACACCCGCCTGGAGCGCCGCGCATGTCGAGTCCGACCCGGCGAAGGTGGCCCAAACGCTCAGCACCGCGCTGGCCGCCCTGCTGCCGGCCGGCCCGCTGCACTGGCACCACCGCGCAGCGCACCGCTGGCGCTACGCCGTGCCGGCCGACACCTCGCAAGACAGCCGCGAATGTCTGTTCGACGGTGAACTCGGCCTGGGTGTTTGCGGCGACCACTTCGGCGCGGGCGACGTCGAAGCCGCCTGGCGTTCCGGCGACGAACTGGCCGACACGGTGTGCGCCTGGCTGGAGCAAGAAGAGCCCGTCGCCGAACCCGCGTGAGTGACGCTTGAGCGGCCGTTGAGCGCAGCGGCGGTGCCTATGCGCCCGCGTACAGTCCGGCGCAGTCCCGCTGCCCCTGCTGTACGCCATGACCGACCCGCTGGAAGCCCGTCCGCTCGACCCACCCGCCGCACCCGACGAACGCGCACACGACCAGGAAGAACTTCTCAGCCGCAGCCTGGCCAGCCTGTTTGTTGACATCGACGCCGCCGGTTTGGCCTTGCTGCGCGAGCAGCTCGAGTGGGTGGAAGTGGCTGGTGGCGACACATTGATGCGCCAAGGAGAGGTGGGCGACGCGATGTATCTCGTCATCAGCGGCCGTCTTCGTGCCTGCGCGCCGGGCGACGACGGCGCTCCCCGGCTGTTGCGTGAGATGGCCCGCGGGCAGGTCATCGGCGAGCTCAGCCTGATCACCGACGCCCCACGCTCGGCCACCGTGCTGGCGCTGCGCGACTCGGTGCTGGTGCGTCTGGGCAAGCCGGCGTTCTTGCGCCTGCTGGCCGGCAGCGGCGAACTCTCGCTGGCGATGACACGTCAGATCGTGCGCCGCATGCAGACGGCGCAAGCCCAGCCGCACGCCCTGGCGCCGGTGACCATGGCCCTGGTGCCGGTGAGCGAGGGTGTCGACGCGAGCGCGCTGGCGCACGACTTGTCCCGGGCCCTGGCGCCCACGGCCCGGGTGCGCGTGCTCGATGCGGCCGCGGTCGATGCGCTGCTGCAACAGCCCGGCTCCGCACGCGCCGACACGCGCGACGCCGCGGCCAACCGCCGCATCGCCTTGCTGTTGGACCACCTGGAGGCCCGGGTCGACCACCTGCTGCTGGTGGCCGACGCCACGCCCACGGCCTGGACACAGCGCTGCGCCCGCCAGGCCGACGAACTGCTGCTGCTGGCCG
>JANNWL010000227.1:0-65937 GCA_031414735.1 Burkholderiales bacterium
CTGCTGGCGCGCATCAAGGGCGTGCGCAAGAAGTTCGCGCAGGACGTGGGCTTCCTGCCGCCGCCGGTGCACATCCGCGACAACCTCGTCGAGCTGAAACCCAGCATGTACCGGGTGACCTTGCGTGGTGCCGTGGTGGGCGAGGCCGAGGCCATGCCCGGCATGCTGCTGGCCATCAACCCGGGCGGCGTGTCGGCCTCGGCGCAGCAGTTGCTGCCGGGTGCGGCGACCACCGACCCGGCCTTCGGGCTGCCGGCCGTGTGGATCGAGGAGCGCCACCGCGAGACCGCGCAGATGGCCGGCTTTACGGTGGTTGATTGCGCGACTGTCGTGGCGACCCATCTTTCACACTTGATGCAGGTGAACGCCGCAAGGCTTCTCGGCCGCGTGGAGACGCAGCAGCTCGTCGAACACGTCACCAAGCTGGCGCCCAAATTGATCGAAGACGTGATTCCCAAGATGGTCGGTATTGCCACCCTGCAAAGGGTGCTGCAGTTGCTGCTGGAGGAAGGTGTGCACATCCGCGACATGCGTTCCATCATCGAATGCCTGGCCGAGCATGCCAGCACCGTGACCGACGCGGCCGAGCTGGCCAAGCGCATCCGCACCCACCTGGCTCCGGCCATCGTGCAGCAGATCTACGGCCCGGTGCGCGAGCTCGACGTCATCGCCCTGGACCCCGAACTCGAACGCCTGGTGACGCAGGCCCTAGCCGGCCCCATGGGCGCAGCGCTGGACCCCGGCGTGGCCGACACGCTCAGCCGCAGCGCCGCCGACACCGCGAAGCGGCAAGAAGACCTGGGCCACCCGGCCTGCCTGCTGGTGCCCGACCTGATTCGCGCCCCGATGGCCAGGCTCCTCAAGCGGGCTGCACCACGTTTGAAGGTACTGGGGCACAGCGAAATTCCTGAAACCCATTCGATCCGCATCGGCTCGATCATCGGAGGCACGGCATGAACCTGAAGCGCTTCACTGCCCGCACCTCCCGCGAGGCCCTGGCCCTGGTACGACAGGCCTTTGGCGACGACGCTATCGTGATGTCCACCAAGCCCTGCCCGGGCGGTGTGGAGGTGCTGGCCATGGCGCCGGAGAGCCTGCAGCAGATTGAACGCCTGGGCGCCACTGCCGCCGCCGTTCGTCAGCCAGTGATTCCACTGCCCCGCCCCGGCGACCGCCTGGAGCCCAGCCTGGACGGCGGTGACCCCGAGGTGGCGGCCGACGTGAAGACGCTGGAGATGAGCACCTTGTCGTTCCAGGACTTCGTGCGGGACCGCATGTTGCGCCGCCGCAGCGCCGAGCTGGCAGCCGCTCCGCCGCCGGCCGAACCGTCGGCACGTGGCACGACGTCCTCGGTGGCGCCGATTGAAGCGGCACGCGCCCGGATGGGGGCGGTGCACCGCGAGCCGCCCGTGCTTCGCGAAGAGATCAGGCCGTCCGCAGCTGCTGCGCCTGCCGTGCCTGCCCCGCAGCCCGCTTCGCTGGCCTTTGCGGCTGTGGCCCGGCCCATGTCTGCCGCAACCCCCGCCGCGACACCGACCCCCGCACTCGCGCCACGCGGCGAGCAGATCGAGATGCTGAACGAGCTGCGCTCCATGCGCGGCATGATCGAGCAGCGCTTCGGCGCGCTGGCCTTCATGGAAAAACTGCAGCGCCAGCCGCGCCAGGCCCTGCTGGCGCAGCGCTTGCTGGGCACCGGCTTCTCGCCCGCGCTGATCCGCAAGCTGGTCGAGAGTCTGCCTGCCGATGTCGAAGAGCTGGCCTGGGCCGCCGGCGTGCTGGAACGCAACCTCGCCACGGCCGAGCGCGACAGCGCGCTGGAGGACGTGGGCGGCGTCTTCGCCATGGTCGGCGCCACGGGCGTGGGCAAGACCACCAGCACAGCCAAGCTGGCCGCGGCCTTCGCAGCGCGGCATGGTGCGTCGCAACTGGGCCTGATCACGCTCGATGCCTACCGCGTGGGCGCCCACGAACAGCTGCGCACCTACGGCCGCATCCTGGGCGTGCCGGTGCACACGGCGCATGACCGTGCTTCTCTGGAAGATCTGCTGGACCTCCTGTCAGCCAAGAAGATGGTGCTCATCGACACCGCCGGCATGGCCCAGCGAGACAGCCGCACGCGCGAGCTGCTGGACATGCTCAGCCACAGGGCCATCCAGCGGCTGCTGGTGGTCAACGCGTCGGCGCAGGGCGAGACCATCGAGGACCAGCTCGCGGCCTATGACGCCACGAGCTGCCGCGGTGTGATCCTGTCGAAGATGGACGAGGCCGTGAAACTCGGCCCGGCGCTGGATTCGATGATTCGCCACAAGCTCACCGTGGTGGCCGTGGCCAACGGCCAGCGCGTGCCCGAGGACTGGCACCGCCTGTCGGCCAGCGCCTTGATGCAGCGTGCCCTGGCCAATCCCAGCGCCCCGGCCTGGCGGCTGGACGACTGCGACGTGGGCTTGATCTTTGCCGGCCTGCCGCTGCCGACGGCCGCAGCGGCGGCGGCTTCTGCGCTGCATGCCTGACTCCATGCGCGACTTCTACGCCGCAGCCGCCACCGGAGCGCCCCAGGACCAGGCCGACGGCCTGCGCCGCATGTTCGCGGGCCGACAGCGCCACGTGCTGCCGCTGGTGGCCAACCCGCATGTGCCGTTCTGCGGCGTGGTGCTGGACCGCCTGACTGCCGTGCTGGCCGATCAGGGCCGCCAGGTGCTGGTGGTGGACGCCGCCGCACATTCACCGCCCCCCCACGAACTGGCCATCCTGGACCTGGCGGCCTGCGTCGAACGCCTGTCCTCGCGCGTGTCCTACCTGGCCGCGCGCGGCCTGCCCATGGCGCATGTCGACACCCGCGGCTGTGCCGGCGCCTTCATCGACGCCGTTCAAGCAGCGGCCCCGCAGGCCGAGGTGATCCTGCTGCACGCTGAAAGCCCCGACCTGGCACGCATGCTGATGCACCGCAGCGCCCGGCCCCTGCTGATTGCCGCGGACCACCCCGAGAGCGTCAAGCACGCTTACGCCACCTGCAAGCTGCTGGCACGGCGCTGCGGGCTGATGACCTTCGACCTGCTGTTGGCCGCCGCCCCGGGGTCGCCGCGCGCGCCGGGCATTGCCGCGACGCTGGCGCACTGTGCCGACGGGTTTCTGGGCGCCTTGCTGCATGACTGGGCGCAGATCGACCCCGCTGGCGAGCCGGGTGACCCCCCGGACGACGCGCTCGCTCGGCTGCTGGCGGCGCAACTCAGTCTCGACGAAGTCCCGACCCGCCGCGCAAGCCCGGTCAGCCTTGCCGCCGGCTCATTTCAGCCGACATCGAACACCCACGTTTTTCGCTAGAGGGCGCACCCATGTACACCGCCAAGGGACAACTCGACGCCGGCCAACTGCTCAAGCAGTACAGCCCGCTGGTGCGCCGCCTGGCCCACCAGATGATCGCCAAGCTGCCGGCCAACGTCGAGCTCGACGACCTGATCCAGGTCGGCATGATCGGCCTGAGCGATGCCTTGTCGCGCTTCGATGCCGCGCAGGGTGTGCAGTTCGAGACCTTCGCCACCCAGCGCATCCGCGGCGCCATGCTCGACGAGCTGCGCGGCAACGACTGGATGAGCCGCGGCGACCGCCGCCACCAGCGCAGCATCGAGACCGCGGTGCACAAGCTGGAACAGCGCTTCGGCCGCGCCCCCAGCGAAGGCGAGATCGCACGCGAGATGGGCTTGTCGCTGACCGACTACCAGGAACTGCTGGGCAAGGTGCGCGGCACCCAGCTCATCTACCTGGAAGACATGAGCGGCGACGAGGGTGACGACGACTTCCTCGACCGCCACGTTGCCGACAAGTCCCTCAACCCGATGTCGCGTTTGCAGGACCAGCGCATGCGCGAGGCCCTGGTCGAGGCCATCAAGAACCTGCCCGAGCGCGAGCAGTATGTGATGAGCATGTACTACGAACAGGACATGAACCTGAAGGAAATCGCCGCCGTGCTGGGCGTGACCGAAAGCCGCGTCTGCCAGCTGCACAGCCAGTCCATCGCCCGGTTGCGGGCGAGATTGCGGGAGTGGTAGAGATAGAACTCAGCGAGCGGTAGGTGAAGTGCCCTATCTGCGGACGCCCATGGTGCGATCAGCGTGTACGTTGATATCTATTTGTGATATCTTCTGCACGTGAACACGAAGCAGCGAAAGGTCTTGGAGGCCATTTACTTCAAGCCGACATTGGCTTCGGTCGTGTTCGCAGACATCGAGTCGCTGATCAGGGCCTTGGGCGGTACGGTGCTGGAGCGCGCGGGCTCACGCGTCAGTGTCTTGCTGATGGGCGAGGAGTGGCGTTGCCACCGGCCACATCCCGGCAAGGAAGCCAAGCGATACCAAGTTGAACAGGCGCGCGATCTGCTGGACCGCGCAGGAGTTCGTCCATGAACACCATGAACCATCAGGGCTACACGGCCCGCGTCGAATTTGACGAGCGCGACAATATTTTCGTGGGTCGTATTCTCGGCGTCCGCGCGATCATCAGTTTCCACGGGCAGACCGTGAAAGAACTTCGCAAGCAGTTCGAGCATGCGGTTGAAGACTACTTGGCCGAATGTTCTGAAAGGGGTGTCACCGCCGAAAAGCCGGCCTCTGGCAGGCTGTTGCTGCGGCTTGCGCCAGAAGTGCACGGGCGGGCGATGGTGGTCGCGCAGGCATCAGGCAAGAGCCTGAACCAATGGGTGGCAGAGACACTGGAACGAGCGGTCGCAGCAGCGACGTGAGCACCGGTGTCAGACTGGATCGATCGCCCTCCCCAGGGTGGGTGTTCGCACCATGAGACTTGAAGCGCAGGTGGCATGGCCCGCCGCAGTCCCAACAAAAAACCGGCCTCGGCCGGTTTTGTTGTTTCTGTGGTCCGGGGCCGCGCCCCGGCCTGGCGTGGCGGGTCAGGCCAGGAGGCTGCCGCTCTGGCCGATCGACCGCGGCGTGTGGCCACCGGCCGAGTACAGGGCAGGTTGGGTGGGCAGGCGGGGCAGCAGCACGTCGATGGCGCGGTCCAGCGACGTGGTGGCACGGGCCAGGGCCTCGCGTTGGGCTGCGACCTGGCCGCCGGCCAGAGCCAAGCGGCGCCGCAGGCCCGGCGGCACGCCACCCGCCTTGGCCGCGCGGCCGAAGTGGTCCACAGCGTTTGCCAGCGCAGCGTGCAGTTCGGCGGCCAAGCGCTCGACGGCCGGGGCGTCCTGGCGGTGCAGGGCCACGCCCAAGGCATTCAGGCCGACTTCCACCGCGGCCAGGGGCGCTTCAAGCGCGGCGGCCTGCTGCAAGGCGCGGCGCTCTTCAGATGACGTGTTCATCGGTCGGGGGCCTCGGTTCAGTTGGGCTTGGACTTCGGCCCAAGCAGCTCTTCGGCATTGATGATGAGCTTGTCGGCGATGACCTCGGCGTTCACCTTGAACTTGCCGTCACGTATGGCCTGGGCGATGCGCTCGACCTTGGCCGTGTCGAACGTGGTGTCGCCCGTGGCCACCGACAGCGAGGACGCCGCAGGTGACAAGGCGACCTTGGCGCTGGCTTCGGCGGCTGGCGGAGCCGCGGCCTCGGGCGTGATCTTGCGCTCCGCCGGCAAAGGCGGGAGGGCGGGCTTTGAATCGAGGGGACCGATCTTCATGGTGGGCTCCTGTCTGGGACACGGTGACCGTGCTGACCCGTTGACATAGATGGGGTATCGGCCGGGGTACAGGCCAACTTTAGGGCCAGTTGATTATTTTTCACGATTTTGGTCCGCCCCTGGGGGTCGGTGGCCTCAAAGGATGACCTCGACGCGCTTTTCGCCTGACGGCAGACCGCTGAGCACGCGGCCCTGGTCCGTGCGCACGCGCGCCGGCTGGCCCTCAACGCCGTTGGAAAGCGCCTGCCCATCGCCAGTGATGGCGAAGCCCGGTCCGCTGGCGCGGATGCGCACGGTATCGCCCGCAGCAAACCACTGGCGGGCTTGCAGGTCGGCTGGGCGCAGGGCCTGGCCGGCCGACAACGGGCGGGCCAAAACGCGGCCGATCAGGTCGGTGCCCGAGCCGAACGGCGGGCTGCCGGCAGCCCAGTCGACTTCGACGGTGCGCAAGTCTGTCAGTGTCAGCCGGGCGCCGGCGGGCAGGGCGCCCACCGTCGCCAGCGCCGGAGCGAGGACTTGAATGTGCACCGGCACGAAAATGTTCCACGCCACACGCCCTTGCGTGCAGCGCAGGCCGACGCGGGTGCGGCCCCACACGGGGGTGCCGCGGGGCAGGTGGGGTTCGGTCTGCGCGCACGCGGCGAGCTGCAGGCGCGGGTCCAGCGGCACGGCGCTGGCCAGCACGCGGGCACCGGCGGGCGCACGCGCCGCAGCTGTGCTGCGCGCCAGTTCTACCGCCTGGCTGACACCTTCTGCCGGGGGCTGCGCGCCTGCGGGCGCAGCCAGGGCCCACAAGGTGGCAGCCAGGGCAGGGCGGACGTGGTGGACTTTGGGCACGCCACCAATGTAGCCAGCCGCACGCGGGGCCGTAGGCGGGAATTGGCGACCCAAGCGGTCCCTTATCCGGCTCATGTTCTGACGCGTGCTGACCAGAATGCGCTCTCGGGTCGGGGTGTCCACGGCCCGTCAGGAGCGTTCGATGATCCCCAAGCTGACCGAGTCGCTGGACTTTCACAGCCAGGCCTTGATGTTGCGCGCTGTACGGCAACGGCTGATCGCCAGCAACATCGCCAACGCCGACACGCCCGGCTACCAGGCCCGTGACTTCGACTTCGCCCAGGCCCTGCGCCAGGCCACCGGCGGCGGCGCGGCCACCGGGCAGGGCATTGCGGCGGACATCATGGCCGCTGCCAGCAACGGGCGTGCCGCACCCAGCCTGCGCTACGCCACGCCGAGCCAGACCAGCCTGGACAACAACAGCGTCGACATGAACCGCGAGCGCGGTGCCTTTGCCGAGAACGCCATCCGCTACGAGTCGACGCTACGCTTCATCAACGGCAACGTGCGCACCATGCTCGACGCCATGAAGAGCCACAACCAGGGCTGAACTGAACCATGAGCCTCTTCAACGTCTTCAACGTCTCGGGCAGCGCGGTCAGCGCACAAAGCCAGCGGCTGAACATCGTCGCTTCCAACCTCAGCAACGCCGACACCGTGGCCGGCCCCGACGGCAGGCCCTACAAGGCGCGCCAGGTCGTGTTCCAGACCCTGCTCATGGGCGGCCGCGGTCAGCCCGCCGCCGCTGCGGGTGTGAAGGTGGCCGAGATCACTGAAAGCCAGGCCGAGGGCCGCCGCGTCTTCGACCCCAAGCACAAGTCGGCAGACACCGAGGGTTACGTGACTTACAGCAACGTCAACACGGTGGAGGAGATGGTCAACATGATGTCGGCCTCGCGCTCGTACCAGAACAACATCGAGGTCATGAACACGGCGCGCAGCCTGTTGCTCAAGACCTTGCAGATCGGTCAGAGCTGAACGGCTGAAGGACACGCGCCATGACGACCATCAACGCCACCGCCAGCCTGCTTGCAGGCAGCAGCACCAGCAACCCCGTGCAGACCGCCAACGAGGCGGGCAGCGCCGACCGCTTCCTGAAGCTGCTCGTCACCCAGCTGCAGAACCAGGACCCGCTGAATCCGCTGGACAACGCGCAGATCACGAGCCAGATGGCGCAGATCAACACCGTCAGCGGCATCGAAAAGCTCAACACCACGGTGCAGGGCCTGAATGGCCAGTTCATGCAGATGCAGGTGTTGCAGGGCACGGCCCTGGTCGGGCGTGACGTGACGCTGCCGGGCAACAAGCTGGCGCTGGAGGACGGGGTCGGCACGGCCGGCTTCGAGCTGGCCGGTCCCGCCGACCGCGTGGTCGTGGAGGTGCTGGCACCTTCGGGCCGCGTCATCGACACACTCAGCCTGGGGGCGCAGTCCGCCGGCCGCAGTTCCTTCAACTGGACCCCGGCTGCGGCGAGCGGTGCGGTGGACGGCGAGAAGTACAGCTTTCGCATCGCCGCCACGACGGGCACAACGCGGGTTGGCAGCGAGCCGCTGATGCTGGACCGCGTGCGCGCGGTCAGCCTCGACGGTGACCGCCTGATGCTGGAAACCCAGAACTCGGGCCGCGTCGCCTATGGCGACATCCGCGCCTTCAATTGACCGTCAAACGCAGCCACCGCAGCCAACGAAAGAAGGAACTTCCATGAGCTTCCAGCAAGGCCTCTCCGGACTCAATGCCACCAGCAAAAGTCTGGACGTCATAGGCAACAACATCGCCAATGCCAACACCTACGGCTCCAAGGTGGCGCGCGCCGAGTTTTCTGATTTGTATGCCGCGTCGCTGGGCAACGAGGGCTCCAACCTCGTCGGCATCGGCACCAAGATGTCCGCGGTGGCGCAGCAGTTCAGCCAGGGCGGCATCACGACCACGTCCAATCCCATGGATCTGGCCATCAACGGCGCAGGCTTCTTTCAGCTCGCGGACCCGGCGGGCTCCAGCCGCAGCTTTTCACGCAATGGCCAGTTCAAGGTGGACGTCGAGGGCTACGTCGTGACCAACAGCGGCATGCGTCTGATGGGCATCCCGGCCGACACCGGTGCCGGTGCCGAGCCGACGGCGCTGAAGCTGCCGACCGGACGCATGTTGCCGCCGCAGCCCACGGCCAGTGTGACGGTCGAGTTCAATCTCGATTCGCGCAATGCCGCGCCCACCCAGCCCATCAACTTCAGCGACGAGAGCACGTACAACAGCGCGACTTCGGTCACGGTGCATGACGCGCAAGGCATCAGCTCCGCCGTGACGCTGTACTTCCGCAAGACTGCAGCACCCAACACCTGGGAGGTCTACGCCACCCAGAACGGGCTGTCAGTGAATGACCCCCCCACGCCGCTGACCGAGTTGGTCTTTGCCGACGGCGGCACTGCGCCCACGGCGCCGTTGGCGCCGTTCGACTTGCCGGTCCTCAGTGCCGGCGGTCTGGCGCGAACGCTGCAGATGGACATGACCAAGGCGACCCAGTTCGGAGCCAGCTTCGCCGTCTCGGACCTGCTCCAGGATGGCTTCAGCGCTGGCCAACTCACGTCGGTGGCGGTCGAAAAGAATGGCGAGATATCGGCCCGCTATTCCAACGGCGAAACGCGTCCGGCGGGCACATTGATCCTGGCCAACTTCCGCAATCCCCAGGGCCTGGTGCCCGTGGGTGACAACGCGTGGCGACAGTCCTCGGCGTCGGGCGAGGTGGTGCCCGGTCAGCCCGGCGACGGCCTGGTGGGCGCGGTGCAGGCCGGCGCGCTGGAAGAGAGCAACGTCGACCTGACCGCCGAGCTGGTCAACATGATCACCACCCAACGCATGTACCAGGCGAATGCCCAGGCGGTGAAGACGCAGGACCAGATCCTGCAAACACTCGTCAACCTCCGCTAGCCCGGGCCGACGCTGACCGATGGACCGCCTCATCTACCTGTCCATGGCCGGCGCCAAGGCCACCATGCAGCGCCAGGACGTGCTGGCCAACAACCTGGCGAATGCGTCGACCACCGGCTTTCGCGCCGAGATGCAGGCCTTTCGCGCCGTGCCCGTGCGGGGCGACGGCGCCAGCACGCGCGTTTACGCGTTGGAATCGACGATCGGCAACGACACCCGGGCCGGCCCGTTGCAGCAGACCGGCCGCGGCCTGGACGTGGCCGCCCAAGGCAACGCCTGGTTTGCCGTGCAGGCGCTGGATGGCACCGAGGCCTACACGCGCAACGGCGCGTTCCAGGTCGACTCGCAGGGGCAGCTCGTCACCAGCACAGGTCTGCCCGTGCTGGGTGACGGCGGCCCCATCACCTTGCCTGCGGGCGCCGCGGTCGAGGTCGCCGCCGACGGCAGTATCAACGCCACGGTCGGCAACGGCCGACCGCAGCAGGCCGGGCGCTTGAAGCTCGTCAGCCCAGAGGCCCCCTTGCTGCGCGGTACCGACGGTCTGTTTCGCGCAGCCGACGGCGACCTCACCGCCGACCCCGCCGCGCGCGTGCAGGGCGGGGCGCTGGAGGGGTCCAACGTGAACCCCATCGAGACCATGGTGGCGATGATCGCCGCGGCGCGCCAGTTCGAGCACCAGATGAAGATGCTGCAAGGCGCCGAGCAGCGCGAGCAGGGTGCTGCCAAGCTGCTCGCACCCTGATCTCCAGGCCGCAGCGTCCCGCCCGCGGGGCGCCGGACGGGCCGGACGGACCGGAAAAAGGCGTCCCATGACCCCGCTTTTCCAAGCCTGGCCGGGCTCAAGTCCACGCCAACATCGGCGCTTACTCGCAAGGGGCACGCACCATGATCCGATCGCTGTGGATTGCCAAGACCGGCATGGAAGGCCAGCAGACCAAGCTGGACGCCATCGCCAACAACCTGGCCAACACGGGCACCAACGGCTTCAAGCGTGGCGGTGTGGTGTTCGAGGACCTGATGTACCAGAACCTGCGCCAGGCCGGCTCGGCCACCTCGGACCAGAGCACGCTGCCCACGGGTTTGCAGGTGGGCCTGGGCGTGCGCGCCGCGGGCACCACGCGCAACTTCGGCCAGGGCGCGCTGCAGCAGACGGGCAACAACCTGGACATGGCCGTCCAGGGCCAAGGCTTCTTTCAGGTGCAGTTGCCGGACGGCAGCACCGGCTACACGCGTGACGGCGCGTTCCAGGTCGACGCCAACGGCCAGCTCGTCACCAGCGCCGGTTACCCGGTGCAGCCCGGCATCACCATCCCCGCCAACGCGCAGAACGTGAGTGTGGCCCGGGACGGCACGGTCAATGTCAGCCTGCCGGGCCAGGTCGCGCCACAGGGGCTGGGGCAGTTGCAGCTCGCGTCCTTCGTCAACCCGGCGGGCCTGGACCCACGGGGCGGCAATCTCTTTGGCGAGACTGCCGCGTCGGGCACGCCGAATGCCGGCGCGCCTGGCGCGAACGGGCTGGGCTCCTTGCAGCAAGGCTTTGTCGAGGGCAGCAACGTCAACGTGATCGAGGAGCTGGTGTCGATGATCGCCACCCAGCGCGCCTACGAACTCAATTCCAAGGCCGTGCAGACGTCAGACCAAATGCTGCAGCGCCTGGCGCAGCTCTGAGCCATGGGCATTTCCACACTCACAAGACTGGCCGCGCTGGGCCTGCCCGTGGCGCTGTCGGGCTGCTTCACGCTCTACCCGCGCGTCGACGTGGCCGAAACGCTGCCCGTGCCCGAACCCGTGGCGGCGGTGCCGGTCACGGGCAACGGCGCCATCTTCCAGTCGGGCAACTACCGGCCGCTGTTCGAAGACCACCGCGCGCGGCTGGTCGGCGACACGTTGGTGGTGCAGATCGTGGAGAAGGTCAGCGCCAGCCAGAAGTCCACCAGCTCCATCGACAAGGGCGGCACCATTGCCGGCTCGGTCACGGCGCTGCCGGGGGTCAAGCCAGCGGCCTTCGCGCGCGCCAACGCAGCGGGCAGCTCGGCCAACACCTTTGCCGGCAAGGGCGCCACCGAAAGCAGCAACGACTTCTCGGGGACCATCACCGTCATCGTGCGCGGGGTGTTGCCCAACGGCCATCTGCTCATCACCGGGGAGAAGCAGATCGGCGTCAACAGCAATGTCGACGTTCTGCGTTTCTCGGGCCAGGTCGACCCGCGCGCCATCCAGCCCGGCAACAGCGTGCAGAGCGCGCAGGTCGCCAACGTGCGGCTTGAACACCGCGGCCGCGGTGCGCAGGCCGACGCCCAGGCGATCGGCTGGCTGTCGAGGGTGTTTCTTTCGGTCATGCCCATATGAAGACTTCCGTTCTGGACCGCATCGTCCGCGGCGCGGTCCTGCTCGCCGCGGTGGTCGCCAGCGCCGCCCTGTGGTGGCCGCACCCGGCCGCGGCGGCCGTGCGCATCAAGGAAGTCGCCGCCGTGCAGGGCGTGCGCAGCAACCCGCTGGTCGGCTACGGCCTGGTCGTGGGCCTGGACGGCAGTGGCGACCAGACCACGCAGACGCCCTTCACCACGCAAAGCCTCAACGCCATGCTGCAGCAGCTCGGCGTGACGGTGCCGGCCGGCACCACCATGCAGCTGCGCAATGTGGCCGCGGTGATGATCACGGCGCAGCTGCCGCCGTTCGCGCAGCCGGGCCAGGCCATCGACGTCAACGTGTCGTCGGTGGGCAATGCCAAGAGCCTGCGCGGCGGCACGCTGATCGCGTCGCCGCTGAAGGGCGCCGACGGCCAGATCTACGCGCTGGCGCAGGGCAATCTCATCGTCGGCGGGGCAGGGGCCTCGGCGAACGGGTCCAAGGTGCAGATCAACCACCTGTCGGCCGGCCGCATCCCCGACGGCGCCACGGTAGAACGCTCAGTGCCGACGCCGCTGCTCGACGGCGACACGCTCACCCTGGGTCTGTCGGCCAGCGACTTCAACACCGCACGCGCCGTGGCCGCGGCCATCAACAACGCCAAGGGAGCGGGCACCGCCACGGCGCTGGACGGCCGCACCGTGCGCATGCGCCCACCCGTGGGCGGCGACCGCGTCGGCTTCCTGGCCGACATCGAAAACCTGTCCCTGGAACTGGCCCGGCCGGCGGCTCGCATCGTGCTCAACGCACGCACCGGCTCGGTGGTCTTCAACGAGGCCGTCACCCTGGGCGCCTGCGCGGTGGCGCATGGCAACCTCACCGTCACCATCAGCACCACGCCCGTGGTCAGCCAGCCGAATTCCTTTGGCCAGGGGCAGACGGTGCAGGCCGAGAAGTCGGACATCGCCATTGCCCAGGAAGGCAATGCGCTGGTGCAGATGCCTGCCGGCACGCGCCTGAGCGACGTCGTCAAGGCGCTCAACGCGCTGGGTGCCACGCCGATGGACCTGCTGGCCATCCTGCAGGCCATGAAGAGCGCTGGTGCGCTGCACGCCGAGATCGAAGTCATCTGAGCGCCGGAGAGCCCCGTGAACAGCCCTTCCTCCATCAACGCCAGCCTGGGTGCATCGCGTGGTTTGGCCATCGACAGCCGCTCGCTCGACGCCCTGCGCGCACGCGCTGCCACCGACCCCAAGGCGGCGGTACGCGAGTCGGCGCGTCAGTTCGAAGCGCTGTTCATGAACGAGCTGATGAAGAGCATGCGCGCCACGGTGTCCGACTCGGGCATGCAGGGTGACGGCGGGTCCAAGCTGGGCGCCGACATGCTGGACCAGCAGTACGCCAACCAGCTCACGGGCATGAAGGGCGGGCTGTCTGAGGCCATCATGCGCCAGCTCGAGCGGCAGATGGGCTTGGCCCCTGGGCCCATCCCGGTCACGGGGTCGGCCAACAACACGCCCGAGCCGCTCGCCGCCCAGCCCGCGCCGACGCGCATGCCGCAGGCGGGTGCCGCCGGCTTCGTGCAGCAGCACGACGGCGCGGCGAGAAAAGCAGAGGTCGCCACCGGCATCCCGGCGGCCTTCATGGTGTCGCAGGCCGCGCTGGAGACGGGTTGGGGCCGCAAGGAAATTCGCCATGCCGATGGAGCGCCGTCGTTCAACCTCTTCGGCATCAAGGCCGGCGGGGCCTGGAAGGGGCCCGTGGCCGAGGTCATTACCACCGAATACATCGACGGCCGGGCGCAAAAGGTGACCGCCAGGTTCCGCGCTTACGGCAGCTACGCCGAGTCGTTCGCCGACTACGCCCAGCTCATCAAGGGCAGCCCGCGCTACGCCGGCGTGGTGGCCGACGCCAAATCGGCCCAAGGCTTTGCCCAGGGCCTGCAGCGCGCCGGTTACGCCACCGACCCCGCCTACGCCGACAAGCTGTCGCGGGTCATCAACACCACGCTGCGCTTGCAGAGAACGGGCGTTGCATGAGCGCGTGTGACGAACTCGGAGGCGCCCCATGAGCGGCTCACCGCTGATGTCCCTGGGCATCAAGGCCATGAACGCGAACTTCGCGGCCCTGCAGACCACCGGCAACAACATCGCGAATGCCAACGTGGCGGGCTACTCGCGCCAGCAGGCGGAACTGTCGACCACGCCGGGCCAGTTCACGGGCAGTGGCTACTTCGGGCGCGGCGTGAATGTCGACACGGTCAGCCGCTCGCACGACGCCTTGCTGATGCGCGAGGCAGCGGGCGCCAAGTCGTTGTCGGCGATGGACGCCGCCAGGTTGTCACAGTTGAACCGGCTGGAGCAGATCTTCAAGCCCGGCCAGGCCGGCATGGGCCACGCCATCAGCCAGTTTCTGAACTCCATGGTGGACGTGAGCAGCCGCCCCGCCGACGGCTCGGCCCGCCAGGTGGTGCTGGCACGGGCGGGCGAGCTGACGGCGCGCTTCAACAGCGCGGGCGCGGCCCTCAACGACCTGCAGGCCGGGGTGACCGCCGACATCAAGGCCGCCATCGCCGAGACCAACAGCCTGACCGAGTCCATCGCGCAGGCCAACCAGCGCATCGCCGCGGTGAAGGGCCTGGGCCAGCCGGCCAACGACCTGCTGGACGAGCGCGACCGGCTCATCAGCCGCTTGAGCGAAAAGTTCCAGATCAGCCAGATCCCCGCCAGCGACGGCACCGTGGGCATCTTCATCAGCGGCGGCCAGCGCCTGGTGCTGGGCGTGCAGGCCAGCAAAATGGTGGTGGCGGCTGACGAGTCCAACCCCGAACGGGTCGCCGTGGGTATCCAGGACGGCCCCAACGTGCGGCTGCTGAACGACGGCTCGCTCGGCAGTGGCCAGGTGGTCGGCCTGCTGCGCTTCCAGAACCGCGACCTCGTCGACGGTGCCAACCTGCTCGGCCGCCTGGCCGCCACCGTGGGTGCCGCTGTCAACACCCAGCAGCAGCGTGGCCTGAGCTTGAAGCCCCAGGGCAACGCGGGCGCGCCGCTGATGTTCGGCCTGGGCGCGGGCTATGGTGCGGCCGGGCCGCAGCAGGCCATGCCCCATGCCAACAACGCGCGCGGCCCCGGTGGCCCGCTGGGCAGCGTGTCCTTCACCATCAGCGACCCGACACGGCTGCAGGCCAGCGACTACCAAATCGAAGTCACTGCAGGCGTGGCCACCCTGCGGCGCCTGCCCGATGGCGCCGCCAGCCCGGTGGCCGACGGCGACGTGGTCGACGGCGTGAAGATCAGCTTCGGCGCCACCGGCCCGCAAGAGGGCGACCGATTCCTGCTGCGGCCCGTCGGCCGAGCCGCGCTGGACATGACGCGGCTGATCGACGACCCGCGCGACCTGGCCGCCGCATCGCCGCTGGTGGCCACCATGGCCGCGACCAACACCGGCAGCGGCCGCATCGGCGCGCTCACCGCCACGGCCGCGCCGTTGCCGTTTCCGGGGCAGAACGAAACCATCACCTTCAACCGGCTGGTGCCGGCGCAGGACGGCTTCAACTTCACCGTCACGTCCAGCCTGGGTGGCGGGCCGGTGCCCTGGAACGCCGGCACCCCCGTGCGTGGCGCGAACGGCTTCGAGATCCAGATAGACGGCGTGCCCGCCGAGGGCGATGTGCTCCAGGTCGAACCCACGCCGGCCTCGGCCATCAGCAGCAACAACGGCAACGCCAACGCCCTGCTGGCGCTGCGCGACGCGGCGCTGGTCGACGGCCACACGTCCACAGACGCCTATGCACTGGCCATGTCCGAGGTGGCGGTGCGGGTGCAAGGCGGGCGCACGGCGGCCGACCTGTCGGGCGCCGTGGCCGACCAGGCGAATGCGGCGTTGGGAGCGGCCACTGGCGTCAACCTGGACGAAGAGGCCGCGCGGCTGATCCAGTTCCAGCAAAGCTACCAGGCGGCGGCCAAGATGCTGCAGGTGGCGCAGACCCTGTTCGACGTGCTGCTGCAGACGACAGGCCGCTGAGGCCGGCCGCCAAGGCACGCCATCCACGTACGCCGCCGCAGCGGCGGCCTGACACTTTCGGAGTTCCCGACCCATGCGCATCAACACCGCCCAGTCCTTTGACGCTGCGATATCCCAGTTGCAGAAGCGCCAGATCGCGATGAGCGAAGCGCAGCAGCAACTGACCAGCGGCAAGCGCGTCCAGCGCGCCAGCGACGACCCGGCCTCGGCCGCGCGTGCCGAACGTGCGATGGCCGCCATGGCGCGCAGCGAGGCCAGCATGCGCGGGCTGGACACGAGCCGCAGCATGACCATGTTCACCGAGGCCGCCCTGGGCGACGCCGGCGAGTTGCTGCAACAGGCGCGCGAAGTCATGGTGGGCGCCGGCAACGGCAGCTACTCAGACAACGACCGCAAATCGCTGGCCGCCAAGCTCAGCGGCTTGCGCAATGACCTGCTGTCGGTGGCCAACCGCAGCGACGGCAACGGCCGCTACCTGTTCAGCGGCCAAGGCAGCGACGTGCCGCCGCTGGTCGACGGCCCGGGGGGCGTCATCTACGCGGGCACCATCGGCCAGTTGCAGGCCTCGGCCGGCGAGGCCGCCACGCTGTCGTTCGACGGCGACCAGACCTGGCTGCGCGCCCCCGACCCGGCCAACCCGGGCGCCACCTTGTCGGTGTTTGGGGTGATGGACCGCTTGGTCGCCGAGCTGAACACGCCGGGTCGGTCGGGCGCAGTGATATCGCAGTCGGTGACCACCGGCCTGCGCGACCTGGACGCCGTGATGGGCAACCTGTCGAGCGGGCGCGCCCGCGCTGGTGAGGCCCTGGTGCGTGCCGACGGCATCGAGGACCGCCTGAGCCAGGCCAAGCTCGACGCCCAGACCGAGCGCTCCAAGGCCGAGGACCTCGACATGGTGGCCGCGATATCGGACTTCCAGTCGAAACAGACCGGCTACGATGCCGCGCTGAGGACCTATTCCATCGTGCAGCGCATGTCGCTGGTCGACTACCTCAAGTAAGCCCCTTCCCCTCTCCCTGCTGCATGCAAGCACATCCCGTCCTCGGCCAGGTGACGCTGGGTTACAGCCCGCTGGTGAACCGACAGCGCAACGTGGTCGCGACCCGGCTGACGGTGTTTCCGGCGCGCCCGGATGTGCTGCCCGACATGCCCGCGCTGATGCGCGTGGTCTGCGATGTCTGGCCCGCCAGCACGGGTGAGGCCCCGGCGGGCGCGTCACGCAGGCCAGATGGCGGGCCCGATGCAGTGCCCGGCGGCGCGCGCTGGCCGGTATCGCTCAACATCGCGGGCGAGACCCTGTTGCAGGCCGCCCTGGCCCATCCGCTGCCGCCTCAATTGATGATGGAAGTGCCAGCCTTCATGGCCGGAGACCCGGCGCACGAAGTGGCCATCAAGACCTTGCACGCTGCCGGCGCCGTGTTGTTGATCAAGGGGCGGCCGCGGGCGCCGCTGCAGCCAGACATGCTGGCCTGCTTTGCCCACAGCATCGTCGAGGCCGAGGAAGACCGCCGCACCGGCCCCGGCACGCTGCCTGGCGCGCGCCAGGTCACCACCCTCCAGGCCGGTGTCGTCACCCTGGCCGACATGGACGCCGCTTTCGCCCGCGGCGCCGTGGCCACCTTCGGCTGGCCCCTGGGTGACGAGCCGCCCTGCAGCGCCGGTCGCGACGCTGTGCCGTCCGACGTCGGGCTGGTGGTGGAGCTGATGAACGGCGTCGACCGCGACCTGCCGGTGGCCCGGTTGGAAGGCATCCTCAAGCGCGACCCGACGCTGGCATTCCGGCTGCTGCGCTACCTCAATTCACCGGGGTTCGGCCTGTCGGTCGAAGTCACGTCCTTCGGCCATGCGCTGATGCTGCTGGGCCCGCAGCGGCTCAAGCGCTGGCTGGCGCTGCTGCTGGCCTCGTCGAGCAAGGACCCCAACGCGCGACCGCTGCTCTTCGCTGCCATGCGCCGCGGTCTGCTGCTGGAAGCACTGACCGGCGACAGCGACGACGCCGGCATGCGCGGCGAGATTTTCATCTGCGGCATCTTCTCCTTGCTGGACCGGCTGCTGCGCCAACCGATGGCCAGCCTGCTGCAATGCGTGCCCATGCCCGAACGGGTCAACCTGGCACTGTGCGGGCAGGGCGGGCCTTACGCGCCCTACCTGGCCCTGGCCTGTGCGATCGAGCAGGAGTCGATGTTGGACATCCGCGAATGCACCGAACGCCTGTTCATGGGGCCGGCCGAAGTCAACCGTGCGTTGTTGACGTCGATGGCCGCAGCGCGCTTGCTCGATTGAGCGTGCGCCGCCCGTCGCTCAAGTTGCCCGGGCCGGGGCCGAAACCAGTGGGAACACACCCGGCCCATGGGCGAATCGTCTCGCAGTGGCCTGCGGCGGCAGGCAGACCGGCCCGTCGTTGACTGACGAAAGACCTGCATGAGCGACCCCGGCGGCCCCCGAATTGACCAGCCCAGAGACCCAGCCGGCACAGGCCCTGTCGTGCTGGACGCGATCGCGCTCGGCAAGCTGCGCGAACTCGACCCCGACGGCCGCCGCGGCGTGGTCAAGCGTGTCCTGACGGCCTTCGACTCGTCGCTGGATCGATGGATCAGCCAGCTCGAGGGCCAGCCCGATCCGCCCGACGCGGCAGCCCTGGCGGCCGTGGTGCACATCGCCCACACACTCAAGTCGTCCGCCAGCAGCGTGGGTGCCAAGGACCTGGCCAGGGCGTGTGCCGAGGTCGAGCTTTGGTTGCGCAACGGCGACCCCGTGGACCTGCCCCGAGAGATCCACCGAATGGTGTCTTTGGGTCGAGCCGCGCTGGCCGCCGTTCGGGCTATGCTGCAGCATTGACCCACCGTTTCAGATGCTGCCCCCAACCGCCTTCGTCGACACCAGCCAGTCCCGCCAACCCGAGGTCTTGCTGGTTGACGACGACGAGGTCAACCTGCTGCTGACGGCATTGGCCTTGCGCGAGCGCGGCTTCACCGTGGTGGAAGCCAGCAGTGGCGAACAAGCCCTGGCGCTGTTGCGCGACTGGACCCCGGACGTCATCGTGCTGGACGCCCTGATGCCCGGGCTGGACGGCTTTGCCACCTGCACTTCGCTGCGCGAGTTGCCCGGCTTCGAAAACGTGCCGGTGTTGATGCTGACCGGTCTGGACGACGACGCATCCATCGCCCGCGCCTACGAGGCCGGGGCCTCGGACTTCTATGTCAAGGCCTCGCAGTGGAGCCTGCTGGCCGGACGGCTGCAGTACCTGCTGCGGGCCTCGCGCACCCGCATCGAACTGGAGCGCAGCAAGTCCAAGCTGGCCCGCGCGCAGGACCTGGCGCGCATGGGCAGCTTTGATTGGCATCGCCAGGGCAGCGGCATGTTGTTGTCGCCCGAGGCCTTGCGGGTGTTCGGTGTCGGCCCGCAGGACACCGTGACGCTGCGCGGCCTGCTGCGCATGGTGCCGCAGGACGAGCGGCGGGGCCTGCTGCGGCTGCTGCACGGCGCGCTGCGGCAGAACGCGGTGCTGGCCACCGACGTGCCGATCGTCTTGTTCGACGGCCGCCAACGCATCATCCACGTCGAGGCCGAACCCGAGTTCAACGACCACGGCCAGTACGCCGGCTACACCGGCATCCTGCAGGACGTGACCGAACGCCGCCACGCCGAAGACAAGATCCGCCAGCTCGCCAACTTCGACGCGCTCACCGGCTTGCCCAACCGCCGGCAACTGCTGTGGCGGGCCGAACGCGCGCTGGAACAGGCGCGCCGCATGCAGCACCAGTTTGCGCTGTTGCTGATCGACCTGGACCGCTTCAAGATCATCAACGACACCCTGGGCCACGGTGCAGGTGACGAACTGCTGGTCGAAGTCGGCCGGCGCCTGCGTGCTTGTGTCCGCCACAGCGACCAGGTCATGGAAAACGGCCTCGAAGCGGTCGGCGTCCGTTCACACCGCTCGCTCGAAGCGGTGGGCCGTCTGGGTGGCGACGAATTCGTGGCGCTGCTGCCCGAAGTCGTCGACGACCAGGACGCCGCCCGCGTCGCCCAGCGCGTGCTGGACACCTTGCGCGAACCCATCTTCGTGAGCGGGCAGGAGTGTTTTGTCACTGCCAGCGTCGGCGTGGCGATCTACCCGCGTGACGGCGCCTCTGTGGTCGATCTGCTGCGCAATTCCGACGTGGCCATGTACTCGGTGAAGGCGCAGGGCAAGAACTCGGCTGCCATCTACAGCCCGCTGCTCGCCGGGCGTGGCCGCGAGAAGCTGGAGATCGAGACCGCGCTGCACAAGGCCATCGAACGAGACGAACTGGTGCTGCACTACCAGCCCAAGGTGGACGTGCGCGGTGCCCGCATGGTCGGCGCCGAGGCGCTGATGCGTTGGCAGCGCGGCGGCCGCCTGGTGCCCCCGGGCGACTTCATTCCGCTGGCCGAGGAAACCGGGCTCATCGTGCCGCTGTCCGAGTGGGCGCTGCGCGAGGCCGCCAAACAGGCGCGCGCCTGGCAACAGGCCTTTGGCTTCGCCGATTCCATCGCCGTGAACCTGCCCAGCCGGCTGTTCGAGCGCAGCGACCTGGTCGAGCACATCCACCAGTGCGTCACCTCGTGCGGCGTGCCGCACCGCGTGATCCAGCTCGAGATCACGGAAGACAACCTCATGAAAGAGTTGCAGAACGTCATCCCGTCGCTGCACCGGCTCAACGAGATCGGCGTCGAGATCTCCATCGACGACTTCGGCACCGGCTACTCGTCGCTGGCCTACCTGACGACGTTGCCGATCTCCGAACTCAAGATCGACCGCAGCTTCGTGCGCGACCTGGGCATCACGCCGCAAAGTTCGGCGGTGGTGACGGCCATCATTGCCCTGGCGCGCTCACTCGGGCTGCGCGTGGTGGCCGAGGGCGTGGAAACGCTGCGCCAGATGGAAGTGTTGCACCGGCTGGGTTGCGGGCTGATGCAGGGTTTCTTGTTCAGCCGCGGCGTGCCTGCCGACGACCTGCAGCGCTGGCTGGAACAGACGGTGCTGCCGCGCAAGGCGCCGTGGATCGGCGCGGCCTCGGCGATCGAGCCCGACCCCGCCGACCTGGCCGCGCTGGCCGCCGGCGGCCGGCGCTTGCGCTGATCTGCCCATGGACCGGCCTCTCGCAGGGCCAGCTTCTGCGGCCGAGCGTGCCAAGGGCGCCCTGCGCCGCCTGGCCCAGTCCCGGCTGGAGCCCACGCCCGAGAACTTCGCCCGCGCCTACGCCGAAGAGTCGGGCCAGCCAGCGGCCGAGCCCGACGCCGTGGCGCCCGGTGCCGCCTGGGCGCAGCAGATCGAACGCCTGGCCAAGGGCCTGAGCCATCCCGGCCGCCAGTGGACGCTGGCGCGCCGCCGTGACAGCCTCAAGCGCGTGCTGGACGGCAGCCGCAGTGACGCCCAACGCATGCACAAGCGGCTGCAGTCCTTGCTCACGGCCTGGGAGGAAGACCGTGCCGACGAGCCGGTGCAAGCCGATTCATCCGTCAGCGATGCGGCCGACGCGCCTTTGCCGTGGCCGCCCCTGGTGGCCGTGCTTGAAGGCACGGTGCGCGCCGGGCTGCCTGCCGACGACACGCGCGCCGCCGAACTCGCCGATCAGCTGGCCGCGCTGGCCGATGCGGTGGCGCGGGACGGTGCCACGCCCGCGCATGTGGCGCAGATTGAGCGCGTCTGCAACGCGGTGCGGCGGCTCTTCTCGCACCGCCACGACCTGGTCGAACAACTCGGCAGCCTGTGCCGCGAGCTGACGCTGGGCCTGACCGAACTGGCCGAAGACCCGAGCTGGGCGCGTGGCCAGTGCGAGGCGCTGCAGGTGCGCTTGCAAGCCGGCGTCAGCGTGTGCGGCGTGCGGTCTGCGGCCGAGCTGCTGGCCGACACGCGTCAGCGCCAGCAGGCCCTGCAGGCCGAGCGCCGCGCTGCCCGCGACGCGCTGAAGGGCCTGCTCAACCGCATGTTGGGCGAGGTCGACGAGCTCGGCGCGCAGACCGGCCGCTTCCACCAGGCCGTGGCCGGGCATGCCGACGCCATTGCCCGCGCCGACAGCCTGGAAAGCCTGGCCACCGTGGTCACGACCCTGCTGCAGGACAGCCGCGACGTGCAGTCCGCCGTCGGTCGGTCGCAGCAGCGCCTGCAGGAAGACCGAGACCGGGCCGCTGGGCTGGAGCAGCGCGTGCGCGATCTCGAGTCCGAGCTGCGCCGCCTGTCCGACGAGGTCTCCACCGACGCGCTGACGCAAGTCGCCAACCGGCGCGGTCTGGCCACGGCCTTTGCGGCCGAGCAGGCCCGCACTGAACGCGCGGGTCCGAACGCGGCGCCCCTGGCTGTGGCGCTGATGGACGTCGACAACTTCAAGAAGCTCAACGACAGCCTGGGTCATGCCGCAGGCGATGTGGCCCTGAAGTCCTTGGCGGCGGCCGTGCGCGACCGCCTGCGGCCGGTCGACCACCTGGCCCGCTTTGGCGGTGAAGAGTTCGTCGTGTTGCTGCCTGGGACGGCACTGGACGAGGCCCAGCAGGCCCTGTCGCGACTGCAGCGCGCGCTGACAGCCAGCCTCTTCATGCACGACGGCGAAGATGTTTTCGTGACCTTCTCGGCCGGCGTCACTGTCTGGCGCGAAGGCGAGACGCTGGAGACCACGCTGGCGCGCGCCGACGAGGCCATGTACGAGGCCAAGCGCACGGGCAAGAACCGCACCTGCATCGCCTGAGGGCGGTTGCCCGGCGCCGGCGGGCGGGCGACTGCACTCAAGCCGGGGCCCGGCTTGCCGAAAACAGGGGGCATGGGCCGCCCGTCGGCGGCCATCCCCGCCTGCCCCGATGAGCGCCGTTCCGCGTTGGTTCAAACCGTTGAAGCAGATCGTCGATGCCATCTTTCGGCATGACCTGTCCCTGCGCCGCGACGCGCAAGGCGTGCGCGTGGTGCTCAGCGACCGCACCACGGTCGGCGTCAACGGGCGCATGGGTCCGGCCGAGGAAGCGGCAGCCAAGGAAAAGCAGGAACTGGCCCTGATGCGGACGCAGCTTGCAGGCGTGCTCGACGAGCTGCCCGAGACGCGCAATGCCATGCGGCACCTGGCTTTCGTCGACCAGGCCCTGGGCAAGAAGGGCCTGCGCGCGCTGGACAAGCTCCCGCTTGAGCTGATGCGCCACGCGCTGGACCAGTTCGAAGGCCTGGTCACCAACTGGTCGCCCGTGGGCTTGGCTGGCCTGCGCGCCAAGATGGCAGTGGCCATCATCAGGCGCGAGTCGACGGATCCAGACGAAGGGCCGGACTCCTACCGCACGTCGGCATTGCACGACACCGGACCGCCGCGTGACGCGGACGGTGTCGTCGTGCTGGAGCGCGTCGACGAGGAGGCACTGGAGGCCGCCTACGCGGCCTATGCGGCGATGAGGAACACGGCCTTGCCGCCGACCGAAGTCGAAATGCACGGGGAGCTGGACTCACCCAGCGCCCGCGCCGCGCGAGCTGCTGCGGCCACCAAACCGCCGCCGCAGGAAGTCAAGCTTCGACAACTCGAAACCTGAAGCCTCCCGACCGGCTCGCAGCCAGTCAGCCGGGTTGGCGACTGACGGCAGCGACGTCAGCTCACTTGGTCTTTTCGCCGCGCGACAGGAAGCCCACGAGTGCGGCAAAGTCAGCCGGGGTCATCATGTCGCCCTTGACCTTCATCTCCTTGGCCTTCATGTCCCAGATCTTGGCCATCATGGCCAGGTACTCGGCCTTGGACACCATGCCGTCCTTGTTCTTGTCCATCATGGCCATCTTCATCATGCCGTCGAAGGAGCTGTCTTCGGCCACAAGTTGAGCCCGGGCGGCGGTGCCGACGGTGGACAGGGCCAGGCCCAGGGCGACGACAGACAGCAGGTTTTTGATCTTCATGAGAGTTTCACTTTCAGCGTGGGGGTTTGGGGGACTTGCTGCAATCAAGCCGCCACCCTGTGTGGCCGTGGCTGCCTGTTGCCCTGTGTAGTCGGGGCAGGCGGGCAGTCATTACACCGACGTTGAGGCGGCTTGACGGAACCTCGCACCACCGCACGCCGCACGCCGCACGCGACGGCGTTCGGCAGGCAACCGCTCACAATCCCGGCGGCGATGACCCCGTACCCTGGATTCGATGGCCTGCGGCTGGCGGCCGCGCTGCTCGTGCTGGTGTCGCACGCGATGTTCACCCGCGCCGGTGTACCGCCAGGGGACCCGGTGTCGCAGGCACTGGCAGATGCCGGCGTGGGCGGCGTCTACGTGTTCTTCATCATCAGCGGCTTCTTGCTGTCGCGGTCGCTCGACCGCGAGGGCGACCCGCTCCGATTCGCGGTGAACCGTGTGTTGCGCATCTACCCGGGCTTCGTCGCGTGCGTGCTCGCCACGGCGCTGGTCTTCGGTGCGGTGGGCAGCAGCCTGTCGCTGTCAGCCTACTTCACGGACATCGAACTGCTGCGCCACCTGCGCCTGACGCTGGACTGCCTGTGCTCGAACGCCTGGCTGCCCGGGGTGTGGAACTACGCGGGCGACGAGGCCATGCGACGCATCGTCAACGGCTCGCTGTGGTCGCTGAGCGCCGAGGTGCTGAGCTATGTCCTGCTGCTCGCCCTGTGGCTGTTGCTGCGGCGCAGCGTGCCAGCCATTGTGCTGGTGCTGGTGGGGCTGACGCTGACCACACGGGTCTCCGCCCTGGCCTACGACAGGCTGGCTGCAGTGTCGTTCACGCTGCCCTACTTTGCGGGCGGCGCCGTGGCCTACCTGGTGGTGCGTCGCTGGGGCGTGCACGCCGGCTTGGCGGCGGCGTGCGGCGCCTTGGTGGTGCTGGCCACTTTCACCGGCCACATGGCGGCAGCTCTGGCCTCGGTGGGCGCCTACGCACTGGTCTGGCTGGGCACGCGCGACAACCCGTTGTCTCGCCTGAGCACGCGCACCGGCGACCTCTCCTATGGCGTGTACCTGTACGGCTGGCCGGTGCAACAACTCGTGCGCATGGTCTCGCCCGACGACACACCCTGGGTCACGTTGGTACTTTGCCTGCCGCCCACGCTGGCTTGTGCGTGGTTGTCCCACCGATTCATCGAGGCCCCGGCCCTGCGGCTGAAAGCGCCCGTCACCGAGCTGTTGCGCCACTTCGCCTGTCGAAGAAGCCCTGCCACGTCGACGGCCTCGCGCGCCGCCGCCACATTCTTCGCGGTGGGGGCTTTGGTCTTGCTCGTGTGGCCCAGCCCGGTCTGGTGGTGGGTCAGCTCGTGCCTTCTGGCGCTGGCCCTGGGTGCAACGGCTGCGCGCTGGATTGGGTTTTGGCGGAAGCGGTGAGATTCGAACTCACGGGCCCTTGCGAGCCGCCGGTTTTCAAGACCGGTGCAATCGACCACTCTGCCACGCTTCCTTCGGGTCTGGCCTGATTCTAGAGGCCGGGCCGCCGTGCCTGCGGGCAGGGAATCTGCACGACCTCACGCCGGCCGCCGTCCACGCGCACGGCAGTGAGCGCGCCGCCCCAGACGCAACCGGTGTCGGTGGCCAGCAGGTCAGGGCGGTTGATGAGTCCCAGCGTGCTCCAGTGACCGAAGGCCATCGGCTGGCCGTGGGTCAGGCGGGTGGGGATGTCGAACCACGGTCGAAAGCCGGCGGGTGCGGCGCCAGCACCTTCCTTGGTCTTCAAATCCAAAGTGCCGTCGTCGCTGCAAAAGCGGATGCGGGTGAGGGTGTTGACGATGAACCGCAGCCGCTCGTGGCTCGTCAGCGTGGGCTCCCAACGCGTCGGGCGGCTGCCATACATGGCCGTCGTGAAGTCCGCCAGCTCGGGTCCGCGCAGCAAGTCCTGCACTTCGGCAGCGTGTGCCAGGGTGTCGGCCGCGGACCACTGCGGCACCACGCCGGCGTGCACGCACAACCATCCGGCCTCCATGTGGGCCAGGGGTTGGGTCCGCAGCCAGTCGATCTGGGCTCGGGCGTCGGGTGCAGCCAGCACATCGCCGAAGGTGTCGCCGGCTTGCATGTCACGGGTGCCGCAGGTCACGGCCAGCAGGTGCAGGTCATGATTGCCGAGCAGGCAGGTAACCGCGTTGCCCAGGCCCTGAAGGCGCCGCAACACGGACAGCGAAGCCGGGCCGCGGTTGACGAGGTCGCCCAGCACCACGAGGCGGTCGCGCGATGGTGAAAAGCCGATTTCCGCGAGCATGCGCTCCAGCGCGTCAGCACAGCCTTGCAGGTCGCCCAGCAGATGAATCATCGGGCGATTCTGCTACGCTCGCCAGCTTTTCAGCGGTACCCGCTCTCGCAGGGCGGCGCGCATGGACGTCACGCTACTGGTCTTCCTGATTCTCCTCAACGGCATCTTCGCGATGTCGGAGATGGCCCTCACCGCCAGCCGCAAGGCGCGTTTGCAGGTGATGGTCGAAAGCCGCGAACCGGGCGCGCAGGCCGCCATGGACCTGCACGAGAACCCGACCAAGTTCCTCTCCACGGTGCAGATCGGCATCACCTCGATCGGCATCTTGAACGGCATCGTCGGCGAGGCGGCGTTCTCTGAACCGCTGTCGCATTGGCTGGTGAAGACCTTCGACGTCGCGGAGCGCGCCTCGGACATCGGAGCGACGGCGCTGGTGGTGGTGATCATCACCATCCTGACCATCATCTTTGGCGAACTGGTGCCCAAGCGGCTGGGCCAGATCTACCCCGAGACCGTGGCCAGGCTGGTGTCGCGGCCGATGAACCTGCTCAGTTCGACCGTACGGCCATTGGTGGTGCTGTTGACCATGTGCACCAACGCCTTGCTGCGGTTGATGGGCATTCACGGCGGTGCGGCGCGGGCGGTGACCGAGGAGGAAATTGCCGCCAGCCTGGAAGAGGGCCTGGACGCCGGCGTCATCGAAGCGCAGGAGCACCAGATGGTGCGCAACGTGTTCCGCCTGGACGACCGGCAGATCGGTTCGATGATGATTCCGCGCGCCGAAATTGTCTGGCTCGACGTGGCCGACCCTTTGCCGCACTTGCTGGAGCAGATGGCCGGCAGCGGCCACACGCGCTTCCCGGTGTGCCGCGGCGGGTTGGACGACGTGCTGGGCGTGCTCAGCACCCACAGCCTGCTGCAACCGCTGTCGCGCGGCGAGCAGCCGCAACTCGCCGACCACCTGAACCCGCCGGTGTTCGTGCCAGAGACACTGTCCGGCATGGAACTGCTAGAACACTTCCGCGTGACCACCGCCGACCTGGTGTTCGTGGTCGACGAGTACGGTGCCGTGCAGGGCGTGATCACCGAGCGCGATCTGCTCGAAGCCATCACCGGCGAGTTCGGCGCGCCGGCCAGCGAGGATTCGTGGGCGGTTCGGCGCGAGGACGGCAGCTGGCTGATGGACGGCTTGATTCCCGTGCCGGAATTCAAGGATCGGCTGAATTTGAAAGACCTGCCGGAAGAGGACCGGGGCCGTTACAACACCCTGGCTGGCATGATCATGCTGTTGCTGGGCCGACTGCCGCACACTGCGGACCACGTGGTGTGGGCGGGCTGGCGATTCGAAGTCGTCGACCTCGACGGCAAACGTGTAGACAAGGTGCTCGTAGAGCGCACCGAACCCCCTGGAGCAGACTTGTGATCAATCAAAACCTTCATGTTCAACCCGTGGCGCTGGACAGCGTACCGCACCGTGAACTGAAACTGGCCCTGCCCGTCACCGACTGGTCGGTGGGCAAGAAGCTGAATGCCTTGTTCGTGGCGGCTGCGGAGTTTGGCGATGTCTGCCGTGAATATCCCATCGTCTTTGTGCGTGCCGGCAAGGAACCCGACGGCACCGACTCGATTGCCCCGATCGCCGTCATGGGCCTGACCCAGGACCAGAACCTGTTCCTGCATGGCGGCACCTGGCGCGCCCAGTACATGCCGGCAGTGCTGCGCCTGTATCCCTTCTGCATCGGTCGCATCGATGCCGAGCGCTTCGCGATTTGCGTCGATATGTCGTGGCCGGGCGTGGGACAGCCCGAAGGCGAGCGCGTGTTCGACGCCGACGGCAAGCAGACCGAACTGCTGGCCTCGGTTCAAAAGCAGATGGAAACGTTGGAAGGCGAAATCCAGCGTACCCGGCTGGTCTGCAAAAAGCTGCAAGAGCTGGACCTGCTGCGCGACATGCGCTTCGATGCCACGCTGCCTGACGGTCGCCAACACAGTGTGGACGGCTTCCTGACCGTTGACGAGACCAAGATGCAGACGCTGTCGGACGAGGTCATTGGCGACCTGCACCGCACGGGCGTGCTGGGCCTGATCCACCTGCACTGGGTGTCGATGGGCAATATGCGGCGCCTGCTGCAGTGGCACACCGAAGGCGTGTTGCCCATGCCCGCGCCTGCACTGAACAGCTGACGCGGGGCCCGCCGGCCGCTCAGTGTGGGCGGCCGCTGGCGCTGTTGCCGGTGCCGGCGTCGAAGTTGCCTTGCGCTGCATGCGCTGCGGTCCAGGCTTGCAGCATCTGCGCCGCACCGGGGCTGGTGCGTGCCACCCAGGCATCGAACTGGCTGCGCGCCGCCGGGCCGTAGCGCTTGTAGATCTTCACGCCCACCCAACCGGCCAAGGCCAGCACCAGCAGCGTGCGCAGGCCGCGTGCCAGGGCGACGACCGTGGCGACGCCCATGCCCAGCGCCACCCACTTGACCCACCACACGCCGCTGTAGGTCATGGCGTTGATGGACCAGCACAGGCCGACGACGAAGACCGCCTTGACGGGCATCAGCACGGCATTGGTCAAGTCGCTGATCGGGCGGGTGATGAATGAGATTGGATTCACGGGTTTCTCCTTGGGGCAGGGGGACGCGATGGCGTGACTGTGCCGCGTCAACCCGGTCTGGCACCAGGGGCTTGCGATGAAGCACCACTGTGCGGCGTGAGGCGACCTGCTGAGGCGCCAGATGCGGCTCGGTGCTCCCCGGGTGCAACAATTCCGGCCGGCGCAGGCCTTCGCCCTGCGCCGCACATCGAGACCCGAGCAGCCCACCATGACCGTTCAACTGAAGACTCCTTCGCGCACCGCGGTGCCCATGTTCGCCGTCGACCGCGCGGGGTTCAGCGCCGCTGCGCAGACCCTGGAGCCGCAGACGCAACGCTGGCTGAAGACGGTGGGCTTCACCGGTGCGGCGCACACGCATGCCCTGCTGCCGGCCGCAGACGGCGCGCTGCAGGCGGTGTGGGCGGGCGTGCAAGACGCCGCGCACCCGTTCGCGCTGGCGGCGCTGCCCAAGCTGCTGCCTGCCGGGCGCTACCGCCTGGCCGAGGGCGGCACCGGCGGCACCGGCGTGACGGCCGAGGCGGCCGCCATGTCATGGGAGCTGGGCAGCTACAGCTTCGATCTCTACAAGCCCGCGACGCGCGAACCGGCGGTGTTGATGCTGCCGCCCAGCGCCGGTGCCAGCCGCGGCCTGCTGCTGGCGGCGGCGATGGCGTCGACGCGCGACCTCGTCAACACCCCGGCCGAGCACATGGGCCCGGCCGAACTGGCCGAGGCGGTGCGGCTGGTGGCGCAACAGCATGGCGCGCGCTTCAAGCAAACCGTGGGTGATGCGCTGCTGAAGGCCGGCTTCCCCGCCATCCATGCCGTCGGCCGCGCAGCCACGCGGGCGCCGCGGCTGATCGAGCTGAACTGGGGTTCGCCCAAGCACCCGCTCGTCACGCTGGTGGGCAAGGGCGTGTGCTTTGACAGCGGCGGCCTGAACATCAAGGGCGCCGACGGCATGCGCAACATGAAGAAGGACATGGGCGGTGCGGCCAACGCGCTGGGCCTGGCGCAGATGATCATGGCGCTGCAGTTGCCGATCCGTCTGCAGTTGCTGATTCCAGCGGTCGAAAACGCGATTGCCGGCAACGCCTTCCGGCCGGGCGATGTGTTCAAGACGCGCAAGGGGCTGCACATCGAGATCGGCAACACCGACGCCGAGGGCCGCGTCATCCTGTGCGACACGCTGGCCTACGGTGCCGAGGGCAAGCCGGCGCTGATGATCGACATGGCCACGCTCACCGGTGCGGCGCGCGTGGCACTGGGTGCGCAGCTGCCGGCGCTGTTCTGCCGCGACACCACGCTGGCACGCCAGCTGGTGGACAGCGGCCTGGCACTGCACGACCCGGTGTGGCACATGCCGCTGTGGGACGCCTACCACGGCCAGATCCAGAGCGACATTGCCGACATCGTCAACACCGGCAAGGGCGGCCTGGCCGGCGCGGTGACGGCAGCACTTTTTCTGCAGGACTTTGTGCCGGCCGAGCAGCCCTGGCTGCACCTGGACCTGTTCGCCTGGAACAACGAAGCACGCCCCGGTCGCCCGGTGGGCGGCGAGGCGCAGACGCTGCGCACGCTGCTGGCGTACCTGGAGGCAAGCTACACCGCGGCCTGAAGCGCAGGGGCGCGGGCCGTGGTGCCCGCAGCGATGGGGCTGGCCGCCGGCCCGGGCCCAGGCAGGGCTGCAAACAGCCGGGCCTGCAGTTCCACCGGGTCATTGATTTCGCGAATGCGGTCGAAGGCCAACTGGGCCGGCGGGAAGCGCCGCCGCAGCAGGTTCAACCACTGCTTGAGCCGACCGGCGCGGTGTTTGGGCGCCACGTGGCCGGCGATACGCTGCCAGTACTGCGCCACGACGGGCAGCAGCGTTGGCCAATCCGGCGCCGGCTGGCCACGCAGCGCCAGAGCCAGGCCGGGGTCGGCCACCATGCCACGGCCCAGCATCAAGGCGTCGCAGCCGCTCTCGGCCAGGCAGCGCCGGGCATCGCCGAGGTTCCAGACTTCACCATTCGCAACGACCGGAACCGACACCGCCTCGCGGATGTGCGCGATGCGGTCCCAGTAGGCTGGCGGCCGGTAGCCGTGCGCCTTGGTGCGGGCGTGCACCACCAGTTCGCTGGCGCCGGCGCTGGCAATGGCGCGGGCGCAGTCCAGCATGCGCGACTCGTCCTGGTTGCCCAGGCGCATCTTGGCCGACACCGGCAGGCCGGCCGGCACGGCGCCGCGCACCGCCGCCACGATGGCGTGCACCAGGTCCGGCTCGTCCAGCAGCACGGCGCCGCCGCGGTGGCGGTTGACGGTGGGGGCCGGACAGCCGGAGTTCAGGTCGATGCCTTCCGGCCCCAGGCTGGCCAGCAGCGCGGCGTTGTCGGCCAGGCAGGCCGGGTCGCTGCCCAGCAGCTGCGGCCGCACGGGTGTGCCGGCTGCGGTGCGGCCGGCGGTCAGCAGCTCGGGCACGATGCGCGTGAAGACGCGTGCGGGCAGCAGCTGGTCGGTGATGCGGATGAATTCGGAGACGCAGCGGTCGACGCCGCCGACCCGCGTCAGCGCATCACGCAGGCTGTGGTCGAGGAGGCCCTCCATGGGGGCGAGCAGGATGCGCATGAGCGGCTTCAACAAGCGGCCGCGGCTGGCCTGGGCCCGCATTCTCGTGGCAAGCGCTGGGTTGGCCGTGCCGCCGGCTTGCCTGGCGCCCGGGCGCGCAGGGCGGCGGCCGGCAAGCCCCAGCCGTCGGTGGCCTGCTGCGGGGCGTGGTTGATCAAGCGCACGCCGGCCAGGCCCGCGGCGGCGGCGCGCTCCAGCAGCGTCTCGGTGCCGGTCTCGCCCAGGCTCAGCACGAAGTGCTGCCAGCGGCGCTGCACACGCTCGTTCAGCCAGGCGTCTTCGAGCGCACGACGGACAGCCGGGGCATCGTTGCCGGCCTCCAGCACCCGCGGCGCCAAGGCGGCCACGAAGAGGTTGAAGTCGTGGCGCAGGGTGTGCGCCGGCAGCATGGCACCCAGCGCGCGCGCCCGGGCGCTCCAGCCTGGCGTGGCGAATTGCAGGGTCACCAGCACCTGCAGGCCCTGGGCGGCGTTGAGCACGCGCACCCGGTTGGGCGGCAACAGCGCCAGCGGCAGCCGCGCTGCCTCGAAGAAGGGCAGCGGGGTGGCAAACGCCCGCAGGGTGGCCAGACGCCACCAGGCTGAGGCGTCCAGGCCATCGACCAGGGCGCCGTCCAACTCGGCGCGACGCGCGCGGCGCACAGCACCGATCACGTCCACCGCGGCCAGGGCCTGGGCGGCCTGGTGGCTCAGCGTGGCCAGGTTGCCTGCGGCAAAGCCGGCCTGGGGGTTCAGCCGCGCCACGTCGCCGGCGAGCTCCGAGTGGGCTGCACCACCCAGCGGCTGGCGCAGCACGGGGCAGCGCTCGGCGTGGATCTGGCCCAGGTAGTGGGCTGTGACCTGCTGGCCCTCGAAGCCGACGCCCAGGCGCCAGGCTTGCAGGCGCAAGGCCAGCCACCGGCGCACCGACCGGCTGGCACTGAGCGTGCGGGCGCCAAAGACGGCCTTGCCGGCCATCCAGCCCTGGCAGATGGGCGTGTCGTGCAACAGCAGCCCGGGGGGAGGCACCAGCCCGTGGTGGGCGTGGTCCCAGCCGAGTTCGAAGCCGGTGCGCTCGCAGGCGTCGGCACGGGGGGCGGGGCTGGCGGGGGTGTCCAGGTTCAAGGCGGCTTGGTGCATGAGGCTTCCTTCGGGTTCGCTGCGGGCGCCATGCCGGCTGCGTGAAGGCAGTTTCATCCCGAGGTAGCTCACAGACTGAGCTACCAATCCGTCGCACAGCGATTTCTTCGGCGGGCGCACGGTCGGTCGGCGCGCACGGGACTTGAAGCGCTCGATCGCCGGAAAAGCCAGCAGAAGTTCACGCTTTTCCGGCGCAATCGGCTGGACCGACCTCAAGCCGCTGCGCGGGCGGCCGAGAAGACTGGCGTGAAGGCCGAACCTGCGCTGCGCTGCGCTGTTCGCCTGCCCCCTTGTTTCTTTGCGACGGGATTCTCATGACAACAAGACCGCAACTCCTCCGGCGCCTGGCCGTCCTCACCGGGATGGTGTGGGCTCTCGGCTCGACCGGTGCCGCGCAAGCCCAGTCGTCGAACACCAGCAAGCTGTCCAGCGATCTCAAGAGTGTGTCGACGTCGCCCACCAACCCGGCTGCATCCGTGCCGTGGGCCAGGAATCTGAATGGTCAGACCCATGTTCGGGTGCTCATCAACGCCCGAAGCACCGACCCTGATCTGAAGGCGCTGCGTGCGGAGATCGTCGTCCGGGGCGGTTCGGTGTACTACAACTATCTGTCCGTGCGCGCCTTGTCTGCGTTGTTGCCGGCCAGCGAGTTGGCGGCGCTGGCCGCGCGCGCCGACGTGCTCAGCATCTCGCCCAACCGGCCCGTGCAGCGCCACGCCAGCCTGTTGCAGACCGTCACCGGGTCCGCCACGCTCCTGCCGGGCAGCCTGGGCGGGGTGAATGCGGCCGGCACGGCCCTGACCGGTGCCGGCGTGGGCATCGCCGTCCTCGACTCGGGCATCGACTTCCGTCACCAGAGCACCTTCGACGCATGGGGCGTGACCCGCGTCCGCAACGCGATCGACATCGTGGGCGACGCCAAGGCCCGTGGCAAGAGCGTGTGGAAGAAACACGCCGACGGGTCGGAAGCGGTGCGGAAGTGGATGCGGGAGGACAAGCTCGCCAAGCTCAATTCCTCCGACCCCGATCCGTATGGCCACGGCACCCATGTCGCCACGGTGGCGGCGGGCAACGGCAGCTACCAGTTGCCCGAGTCTGGCGGCGTGGCGCCAGGCGCTGACCTGCACGACGTGCGGGTGCTTGACGAAAACGGCATCGGCGACATGGACGACGTGCTGGCCGGCATTGACTGGGTCATCCAGCGTGCGCGCGCGACCAACATCCGTGTCATGAACCTCAGCCTGGGGGCGTCCTCGGTGGACTCCTTCCTGCTCGACCCGCTGGCCCGCGCCGTGCGCAGTGCCACGGCCGCCGGCATCGTGGTGGTGACGTCCGCGGGCAACTACGGCAAGAACGCGGCGGGCGCCAAGGTTCATGGTGCGGTGTCCTCGCCGGGACACGAGCCCTCGGCCATCACAGTTGGCGCGTCCAACATGCTGGCCACCGCTGACCGCGGCGACGACCTGGTCGCCGGCTTCAGCTCGCGCGGCCCCACGCGCGGCGGGTTCACGATGGCCAGCGGCCGGCGCTGGGTGGACAACCTGATCAAGCCGGACCTCGTCGCGCCGGGCAACCGGGTGGTCGCCGCGCTGGCCGCCGACAGCGGCAAAAGCACGTCGGGCTGGAACCTGCTGGCGCGCAGCTACCCGCAACTGTCCCAGGTGGTCGGCGCCGGCCAGACCAGCCGCCGCACGCTGATGGAGCTCAGCGGCACTTCCGTCGCCGCGCCCGTGGTCGCCGGCGCTGCGGCCTTGCTGCTGGAGGCCAACCCGGGCCTGACGCCACCGCTGGTGAAAGCCATCCTGCAGTACACCGCGCAGCCGCTGGCCAACGCCAGCCTCGTGGAGCAAGGCACGGGCATGTTGAACGTCGAGGCCGCAGTGCGCCTGGCGCAGGCTCTGCGGACCGATCTGGGCCCCGCATTGGCCGCGGGCACCCTGCGGACCGGCGACAACATGCTGGCCGCTGGCCGCGTGTTGCCTGTCCAGGCATCGACCTACAGTGGTCGCGCCGTGCCTTGGAGCCGCATGGTCTACGCGGGCGGGACCCACCTGGCCGGCGGTGACGCCTTGTTCACGCAGTGGCAGCCCGTGTACGACCCGGCACTGACCTGGGCGCGCCAGGCGGTGCTGCGCAGCGTGGTCACCAACGCGCCGGGGGGCGCGCAGGTGCAGTCCATCGTGGAAGTCACGGCGCCTGCGCAGCCGCTGCTGACGGCAGGCGTGCGCCTGTTCGACGTGCTGGGCGGCAGCGTCAAGACCGGTGGCAGCCTGCTGACCACGCCGGTGGCCACCTTGGCCGGCCAGGTCGCCCGGGGCGCGGGCATGACCTTGCGCCTGGGCTTCAGCGGCGGCGCCGGCAGCGTCATGGGTGAAGGGGTGCCGCTGAGCCAGGGCTTCATCCTCAGCGAGGGCTTCATCCTGAGCGAAGGCTTCATCCTCAGCGAGGGCTTCATCCTGAGCGAAGGCTTCATCCTCAGTGAAGGCTTCATCCTGAGCGAGGCCTTCATCCTCAGCGAAGGCTTCATCCTGAGCGAGGGTTTCATTCTCAGTGAAGGCTTCATCCTGAGCGAGTCGCTGCGCGAACGCACGCTGCTGGGCGACTGAACGCCCTCGCACCGCCCGCCAGGGGCCGGCTTCGCGCAACGCGAAGCCGGCCTTTGTCCTGGTCTGCAGCACCCGGGCGGCACGGGCGCTCTCAAGTCCCGACCCCGACTGTCGATCTCATGGGGGTGGTGCGGTGCCGAACCCCTGGGCGCGCGCTCGATTGCAAGTCAACGTCCTCGATGAAGATTCCCTCCACGCAAGCCCCGCCGGCTGCCGGGGCCGCCGCCGCCAGGCCCGGCTTCAGGCGGCGCCACCTGTTCGACTACACGCCGGGCGCCGCCCGCCTGTGGTCGGGCATTGCGCTGGCGGGTGCTGCTGCCCTGGCGTGGGCGCTGTGGCAGGTGGCTGCGCTGCCGGCGCAGGCTTTGGCGCCGGTGTTCCTGGGTGGGGCGCTCGCCGCAGCGGCCGCACTGTTTCCATTGCAGATTCCGCGCACCTCGCACACCGTGCTGGTGGCCGATGTCTTCGTCTTCAGCATTCTGGCGGCCCTGGGGCCGGCCGCGGCCATGCTGGCGGCCGGTGCAGAAGCGGCGGTCGGCACCTACAGGACGTCCAAGCGTCTGACCAGCCGTGTGCTGAACCCCTCACTGGCCATGGCGGCGATGGCAGCCACCGGCGCCGTGTTCGTGGGTGGGGGCGGGCTGCTGCGTGCCTGGGGCTGTGCGCCCGCGGTGGCCGACCTGCTGGCCTTGTGCCTGGCCGCACCTGTGCAAGGTGTCTTGACCACCGCGCCGGTGATGTGGGTGTTGGCCCTGAAGAGGCAGGTGCCGTTGCGCTACGCGGACTGGTTCGGCGCTGCCAGCTGGGTGCTTGCCATGGGCCTGGCGGCGGCCCTTGTGGCCGGCATCCTGCACATCACGACGCAACGCTCCGGCCCGGGCGTGCTGGTCGTGGCGGCGGCCGTGGCCCTTGCGCTGGTGCTGTTGCTGCGCCACACCCTGGCGCAGCATGAGCTCGAACGCAAGGAGCAGGAGCAACGCATCAGCGAGGCGCAACGCGAGGCGGAGTTGAACCTGCAACGGTTCAGCGCCGCTTTCACGCAGGCCGCCATCGGCATGGCCATCGTCACGCCGATGGGGCAGGTGCTGCAGGCCAACGAGGCCCTGTGCCGCCTGCTCAGGCGCAACGAGCACCAGATGCTCAGCCAGCCCTTCTACGGTGTCTGGGCCGACGGCGACGCCGCACTGCTGCGCCGCAGGGCCGACCAGGTGCTGGGCGAAGCCGAGCCGGGCTTCTCGATGGAGCTGGGCTGCCTGGCGCCCGACGGCCAGCCCTTGTGGACGTCGGTGCACTGCAGCCGCTACCTGGACCCCGGGGGCGCCGGGGGCTGCCTGATCTACCAGCTGCACGACATCACCTCCCGCCAGGCGGCCGAGTCGCGCTTGCACCACATCGCCTACCACGATGGCCTGACCGACCTGGCCAACCGCAGCTGCTTCCACCAGCGCCTGGACCTGGCGGTGGAGGGCAGCCGCCTCGACGCGGGCAAGTGCTTCGCCGTGATGTTCCTGGACCTGGACCGTTTCAAGGTCGTGAACGACAGCCTGGGCCACATTGCCGGCAACGTGCTGCTTCGCGAGGTGGCGCAGCGTTTGCGCGCGTGCGTGCGCCCGGGCGATCTCGTGGCCCGCCTGGGCGGTGACGAGTTCGCCATTCTGTTGGAAAACGTGCAGGCCACCGAGCAGGCCCTGACGCTGGCCCAGCGCGTGCTGGACGCGCTGATACAGCCGATCTCGATCAACGGCACCGAGGTCGTGCCCGGCGCCAGTGTCGGTGTGACCTTCAGCGACCTGGGTTACCGCACGGTGGACGAAGTCCTTCGCGATGCCGACCTGGCCATGTACGAGGCCAAGGCCGCAGGACGCGGCCGCGTGGTGGCGTTCGACATCAGCATGCATGAGCGCGTGGCCGAGAAGCTGGCCCTGGAGACCGACCTGCGGCACGCCATCGGCGAGGGGCAGTTGACGGTGATGTTCCAGCCGCTCTTCTATCTGCAGCCTTACAGCCTGTACGGATTCGAGGCTCTGGCGCGCTGGGAACACCCGACACGCGGACCGGTCAGCCCGGCGGTGTTCATTGCCTTGGCCGAAGAGTCCGGTCACATCGAGGAGTTGACCTCCTGGGTGATCGACCATTCGGTGGCGCAGCTGGCGGCCTGGCGGCGGCAATCGCCCCACCTGGCCCACCTGGGGATGCACGTCAACATCTCCGGGCGCGACCTGGGCCGCGCCGGCCTGTCGGCAGAAGTGCAGCAGGTGCTCGCGCGCCACGCACTGCCGGGCGCCAACCTGACGCTGGAGATCACCGAGACCACCCTCATGGGCCGGCTGGACGTGGCGCTGAAGACGCTGGGCGAACTGCGCAACGCGGGCGTGCAATGCAGCATTGACGACTTCGGCACGGGCTACTCGTCGCTGGCGTATCTGAGCACCTTGCCGATCGACAGCTTGAAGATCGACCGCTCCTTCGTCATGGGCATGGACCAGCAGCCGCAGAACGTGGAAATCGTGCGGGCCGTCAACAACCTGGGCAAGTCCCTGGGCCACCGGGTGATTGCCGAAGGCATTGAGACGCCGCAACAGTTGGCCCTGCTGCGCACCCTGGGCGTGGCGCTGGGGCAGGGCTACTTGTTGTCACGACCGCTGCGGGCGGACCAGCTGTTGCCGCTGCTGCTGACAGGCCAGGGCGTCTCGGCGGTCTGAAGTCGCCGCGGCAGCGCCGCTGCGCGCGGGCCTGGTGGACGGCGCGGCCGCGCTTTAGGCCAAAGAGCTGCTGCGCCCGTACGACCACGACAAACCACGACAACCCAGCCAGCCTGAACAGGCGGCCTCAGCTGCTGCGACGTACCCGTGCCCCCAGGGCCAGCAGGCCCAGCGCAAACAGCGCATAGGTGCCAGGCTCAGGCACCACGCTGACCTTCGCGAAGTAGGTGTCGATGCGCGTGGTGCCGTTGGGGTTGTCGCCGGTGAAGTTGGATGTGTCGCCCCAGGCCGCGACGAGCTTGCCGGCGTGAAAGTCCAGTGCGATGTAGTCGCCGCACTCGTTGCCGTCGCCGCCGATCGTGGCCGCCACGCAGCTGGTCACGCCCTGGCTGATCTTGAAGTTGGGCTCCCAACTCACGCCGCCGTTGAAGCTGAGCGTGCCCCACACCTCGACCGTGTTGTTGAGCGCCGAATTGCGTGCGTCGTACCACACGGCACCCAGCCAGCCGGTGGTCTGGTCGACGGCCAGCCGGCCGAAGAACTGCGAGTTGGTGCCGACGTCGTTGTTCAGCTTCAGCTCGCTGCTGAAGGTGGCACCGTTGTCGTTGGAGCGGCGAAAGACGATGTCGGTGTTGTTGGTGGTGGTGTTGGCGGCTTGCGTGTACAGCATGTACAGGGCGCCGTTGTTGACGCCGCCTGTGGAGTCGTATTCCAGGTCGACCTGGGCGTCCACCGTGCGGCTGGGCTGCGGCGTGATCGGGCGGAAGCCGCCGACCTGGGTGGTCACCGCGCTTTGCGCGACGAATGACGAACCGCCGGCCGTGCCATCGGCGTCGTAGCGGATCGTCATGCTGGTGGGGCCGATGCCGCCGGCTGGGCTCATCGACGTGAATGCCGCGCGCCCGCTCGGGCCGACCGCGATCGAGCCGAAGTTACCCCCCGGGCCGACGGGCAACTGCGTGGTGAAGGCCGAGGTCACGCCCAGGCCTGTCGATGTGGCACTGATGATGCGGTTGCTGCTGCCGGTGGTGTCGCGCAGGAAAATGCTGTCGGTGCCGGGCGTGGGACCGGGGCCGATGCCCATCTCGGGGTGGTCTGAAGAGCCCGCGATGTTGGCGATGACGGTGTAGTTGGCGCCACCGTCCGTACTGCGGGCAATGGTGGTGGTGATGGCAGAGGTCAGGTACGACACGTACATGTTGCCAAAGCGGTCAGCGCCCATCCAGGGGTCGCAACACGAGGTCGGCCCGAAGGAGCTGGGCGTGAATGAGGCCCCGCCGTTGTTGCTGAAACCCACGAAGATGCCGCTGCCGCCACGGCCGTTCGACCCCACGGTGATCATGTCGGTGTTGGTGCGGCTGATGGCGATGGACTGTTCGGACTGGTTGCCCGTCAATTTGGTGACGTTCACGTTGGGTCCGACCACATAGGTCTGGGCTTGGGCGCAGGGCGCCAGAACAGCCAACATGGACGCGGCGAGCTTGAAGGGCAACTTGGTCATGACGTTCCTCCTTGAAAATGTTTTGAAACTGTTTTGGGTCGAACCCAATGGCCCGTAACCGTACACCGGCATCCCCCGGCGGCACAACACGGGATTGCGCGCACGGACCCCCCTCACTCGCGGGGGTGACGTTGGCGCCGGTTCAGCCCGGCGAGCCGCTGCGCCCGTACAGCCGCGACAACTCGGCCAGCCGGTGCGCATGCCAGGGGTGGACCTGCGCCCACTGGAAGCGCCAGCCCCACCAGCCGGATTCCTGGCCGGGGTAGTTCATGCGGCAATCGGTGGGCAGGGCCAGAACGTCCTGCATGGGGTGCACCGCCGTGTCGGCCACGCTGGCCATGGCGGCGCGGATCAGCGTCCAGGGCATGTCGTGGCCGTCTGTTGCCAGGTAGCCGCGGGCGAAGTGGCGTTCGCGGTCGGTGGCCTTGGCCCACCAGCCGGCGGTGGTGTCGTTGTCGTGGGTGCCGCTGTAGACCACGGTGTCGGGCTCGTGGTTGTGGGGCAGGAAACGGTCTGATGCATCGCCCGCAAACGCGAACTGCAGGATGCGCATGCCGGGCAGGCCGAACTTCTTGCGCAGGGCTTCCACGTCGGGGGTGATGAGCCCCAGGTCCTCGGCAATGATGGGCATGGGGCCCAGGGCCTTGTTGATGGCCTTGAAAAGCGCCTCGCCCGGGCCGGGCACCCAGCGCCCCTTGATGGCGGTGGGTTCGCTGGCCGGTATCTCCCAGTAGCCCGCAAAGCCGCGGAAGTGGTCGATGCGCACGATGTCGACGAGTTCGAAGGTGCGTCGCACGCGCTCCACCCACCAGGCAAAGCCGTCCTTGGCGTGCTCGCTCCAGCGGTACAGCGGGTTGCCCCAGCGCTGGCCCGTGGCACTGAAGAAGTCCGGCGGCACGCCAGCCACCACGCTAGGGCGGCCGTTTGCGTCCAGCTCAAACAGGTGCTGGTTGGCCCACACCTCGGCGCTGAGGTAGGCGATGAAGATAGGCGTGTCGCCGATGATCTCGATGCCGCGGCTGTTGGCGTAGGCCTTCAGCGCCAGCCACTGACGGTAGAAGCTCCATTGGCAGAACTTCCAGAAGGCGATGCGATCGGCATGCTGCGCTCGTGCGGCAGCCAGGGCGGCGGGCTCGCGCCGGGCCAGGGCCGGGTCCCAGTCGCACCAGTCCTTCCAGTCCAGCGATTCGCACAGCGCCATGAACAGCGCGTAGTCCTCGAGCCAGCTCTGGTGTTCGGCGTCGAAGCGGGCTTGGTCAGCCTGCTGCGCCTGGCTGCCTTGCGCAGTGAAGGCCGCCGCGGCCTTGGCCAGCCGTTCCATGCGGAAGGGGTACATCGCTGCGAAGTTGACCTGCGCGTCGTCCAGGCCGGCCACGGGCGCGAGGTCGACAGCTTCCAGCCAGCCCTGGCTGTGCAGTTCGGCCAGGTCGATGAGCAAGGGGTTGCCGGCGAAGGCCGAGTTGCTCATGTACGGCGAATTGCCCGGGCCGATGCCGGCCAGCGGCAGCAACTGCCACAGCTTCTGCCCGGCGCTGGCGAGCCAGTCGACGCAGTGGTAAGCCTCGCGACCGAAGTCGCCGCTGCCGTGCGGGCCGGGCAGGGATGTGGGATGCAGCAACACGCCGCTGGCTCGGGGGAATCTCATGGTCGGGGTCCTTCAGGGGCGCTGGCGGGCGCTGTGTCGCGCAGCAGCACCACGCTGCGGGCGCGCAGGTCGAAGTGCAGGGCGTCACCACGCTGCCAGGTGCTGCGGCCGTCGGGCTGCGAGGTGTCGAGTTCGGCCTGCCACTGTCCAGGCGGCAGTTCGAAATCGCCGTCCAGGTCGCGGCCATTGAAGAGCAGCAGCAGCGGCTGCGTGCTGCGGCCCGGGGCGCCGATGAGCGCGCCCAGGATGCGCGACATGCGGTTGTTCCAGTGCTCTGCCGTCATGGGCTCGCCGGTGCGGCGCAGCCAGGCCAGGTCGGGCCGACCGCGCGCATCGGCGACGCCGGTGTACCAGGCCGTGCCCAGCGGCAACAGCCGCTTGCGCACGGCGATGACATGGGCGGTGAAGTCCAGCAGCGATTGATCGGCCAGGCTCCAGTCGATCCAGGTGATCGGGTTGTCCTGGCAGTAGGGGTTGTTGTTGCCGCCCTGGCTGTGGCCCAGCTCGTCGCCTGCGGCCAACATCGGCGTGCCCTGGGACAACAGCACGGTGGCAAGCAAGGCGCGCTTCAGCCGATCGCGGCGGGCCAGCACATCGGGGTCGTCGGTGGCGCCTTCCCAGCCGCAGTTCCAGCTCAGGTTGTGGCCGTGGCCGTCGCGGTTGGACTCGAGGTTGGCCTCGTTGTGGCGCAGGTTGTAGCTGACCAGGTCGGCCAGGGTGAAGCCGTCATGCGAGACGACGTAGTTCACCGATTCGGCCGGCGGCCGCATGCGCGACTGGTAGATGTCGGACGAGCCCGCCACGCGCAGCGCGAGTTCGCCGCGCGTGCAGTCCCCGCCCAGCCAGAAGGCGCGCGCAGTGTCACGGAATCGGTCGTTCCATTCGAGCCAGCCGCGCGGGAAGCCGCCGGGCTGGTAGCCGCCCATCCCCAGGTCCCAGGGCTCGGCGATCATCTTTACTCCCTGCAGTGCCGGGTCTTGCTGCAGCGTCTTGAAGAAGGGCCCGTAGCGGTCGAAGCCGTGGCTGCCGCGGCCCAGCACGGGGGCCAGGTCGAAGCGGAAGCCGTCGACGTGCATCTCCTGCACCCAGTAGCGCAGGCTGTCCATCACCATCTGCAGCACACGCGGGTGGCGGATGTTGACGGTGTTGCCGCAGCCGCTGAGGTTCTCGTAATGCTGTGGCGCCTCGGGCGGCAGCCGGTACCAGTGCTGGTTGTCCAGGCCGCGCCAGCTGATCGTGGGGCCGCGCTCGTCGCCCTCCACGGTGTGGTTGTAGACGACGTCCAGCACCACCTCCAGCCCGGCGGCGTGCAGCCGGCGCACCATCTCGCGGAACTCGTTGCGCGGGTGGTTGGTGGCGGCGTAGCGCGGCTCGGGGCAGAAAAAACCCAGTGTGTTGTAGCCCCAGTGGTTGCGCAGGCCGTGCTGCACCAGGCGCTGTTCGTCCAGGATCTGGTGCACCGGCAGCAGGCTGACGGCGGTGACGCCCAGCCGCTTGAGGTGCCCCAGCGCCGCGTCCGACCCCAGTGCAGCGAAGGTGCCCTGTTCGGCCTCGGGCACGCCGGGCATCAGGCGGGTGAAGCCGCGCACGTGGGTTTCGTACAGCACGGTGTCGGCCAGCGGCGTGGCGGGCGGCCGGTCGCCCTGCCAGTCGAACGCGTCCTGCACCACGCGCGCCTTGTGCGCGTGGTGGCCGTTGTCGCGCGTGTCCATGTGCTGCGGGAACTCCGCGTCGGCGCCGAAGTGCGGGCCACGCCAGTCGAAGCCGCCGGGCGGCGCCACGATCTCGCGCGCCCAGGGGTCGAGCAGCAGCTTGTGCGGGTTGAAGCGGTGGCCGCGGTCGGGCCGCCAGGGGCCGTGCGCGCGCAGACCGTAGACGAGACCCGGCGCCGCGCCGGGCAGGCGGCCGTGCCAGACATCGCCGCTGCGCCCGGGCAGCGGCCAGCGCGCGATTTCACGTTCGCCCTGGGCGTCGAACAGGCACAGGTCCAGCTGCGTGGCGTTGGCGGAGAAGACGGCGAAGTTGACGCCCTGCGCGTCGGCATGCGCACCCAGCGGCCAAGGTCTGCCGGCTTCGAGTGCCGAGGGCTGCATGCTGGTGGCCGCTGCCACGGGCTGCGCGGTCAACCAATCCATTCGAGGAACACGGTGGCCAGCGGCGGCAGGTTCAGCACCAGCGATTGCCCGCGGCCGTGGCTGTGCACCGGCTCGCTGGTGGCCACGCCCAGCGGCGTGCCCACGTTGCTGCCGCCGTAGTAGGCCGAATCGGTGTTCAGCCGCTCCTGCCAGCGCCCTGCAGCCGGCACGCCCAGGCGGAAGCCGTGGTGCACCACGGGCGCGAAGTTGCACACCACCAGCACCAGCCCGCCGGCGGCCGACCGGCGCACGAAGCTCAGCGTGCTGCGCCGCGCGTCATCGTGGTCTATCCACTCGAAGCCGGCAGGGGTGAAGTCCTGTTCGTGCAGCGCTGCGGTGCTGCGGTAGAGTTGGTTGAGGTCGCGCACCAGGCGCTGCACGCCGGCATGTTCGGCTTCAGCCAGCAGGTGCCAGTCCAGGCTGACGTCGTGGTTCCACTCAGCCGCTTGCGCAAACTCGCAGCCCATGAACATCAGTTTCTTGCCCGGGTGGCCGAACATGAAGCCGTAGTAGGCGCGCAGGTTGGCGAACTGTTGCCAGCGATCCCCGGGCATCTTGCCCAGCATCGAGCCCTTGCCGTGCACCACCTCGTCGTGCGAGAGCGGCAGCACGAAGTTCTCGGTGAAGGCGTAGACCAGGCCGAAGGTCATCTCGCCATGGTGGTAGGGGCGGTGGATGGGGTCGCGGGCGATGTAGGCCAGCGTGTCGTGCATCCAGCCCATGTTCCATTTGTAGTGGAAGCCCAGGCCGCCGGCGTAGGTGGGGCGGCTGACACCGGGGAAGGCGGTGGACTCTTCGGCCAGCGTCACCGCCTGCGGGCGTTCTGCGCCGATGACTTCGTTGGTGCGCTTGAGAAGGGCGATAGCCTCCAGGTTCTCGCGCCCGCCGTGCACGTTGGGGATCCACTCGCCGGCCTTGCGGCTGTAGTCGCGGTAGAGCATCGAGGCCACGGCGTCGACGCGCAGGCCGTCGATGTCGAAACGCTCCAGCCAGTACAGCGCGCTGCCGACGAGAAAGTTCTGCACCTCGGTGCGTCCGAAGTTGTAGATGAGGGTGTTCCAGTCGGTGTGGAAACCCTCGCGCCGGTCGGCGTACTCGTACAGGTGGGTGCCGTCGAACTGCGCCAGGCCGTGGGCGTCGGACGGAAAGTGTGCTGGTACCCAGTCCAGCAGCACGCCCAACCCGGCGGCATGCGCGCGGTCGACCAGGCGGCGCAGGCCGGCGGCGTCGCCGAAGCGCGAGGTGGCGGCGTACAGGCCCAGTGTCTGGTAGCCCCATGAGCCGTCGAAGGGGTGCTCGCTGACGGGCATCAGCTCCAGGTGGGTGAAGCCCATGTCTTGCGCGTAGGGCACCAGCTCGTCGGCCAGTTCGTCCCAGGTCAGCCAGCGGTCGCGGTCCTCGGGCTTGCGGCGCCAGCTGCCCAGGTGCACCTCGTAGATGCTCATCGGCGCGGCCAGCCCGTTGGCGGCGGCGCGCGCAGGCGAGGGCGCGGCCACGGGCGGCATGACGGCCACCACGCTGGCCGTGGCCGGGCGCAACTCTGACTGGCGGGCAAACGGGTCGGCCTTCTGCGGCAGCAGGTGGCCGTTCGCGTCGAGCAACTCGAACTTGTAGGCCGCGCCCACGGAGACGCCGGGCAGGAAGATTTCCCACACGCCGCACTCGCGGCGCAGCCGCATCGGGTGGCGGCGGCCGTCCCACACATTGAACTCGCCGACGACGCTGACGCGCGACGCATTCGGGGCCCACACCGCAAACGAAATGCCCGCACAGCCGTTCGTCTGCCGGGGCGTGGCGCCGAGAATCTCGTAGGGCCGCAGGTGCGAGCCCTCGGCCAGCAGCCAGGCGTCCATGTCACCCAGCACGGGGCCGAATCGGTAGGGATCGTCCAGCACCGCCGGCAGGCCGTCGTGCCAGGTCACAGCCAGTTGGTAGGCGCCAGGAGGCACCTGCGCTTCGAACACACCGTCGACGTGGCGCAACAGCATGGGCGTGCGCTGGTCGCCATGCAGCACCTGCACCGCCCGGGCACCGGGCAGGAAGGCGCGTACCCAGGTCTCCCCCAGCGCATCGACATGCGGACCCAGCACCGCAAACGGGTCGGCAAGCCGACCCGTTCGCACTTGTTCTACTTCCTGGAGGTTCAGCATCGTGGACGGATTATCACGACCGCCGCGCCCATCAAGAAACCGGTATCAAGCCTTGGGTTGAATGCCCCAGACCTGGCGCGCGTACTGCGCAATGGTGCGGTCGGCAGAAAACGCACCCATGCCGGCCACGTTGGCAATGGCCTTGGCCGCCCAGGCCTGAGGCTGGCGGTACAGGGCGTCGACGCGGGCCTGCGCCGCCAGGTAGCTGTCGAAGTCGGCCAGCAGCAGGTAGTGATCGCCACCCCACAGCAGGGAGTCGACAAGTCCACGGTAGCGACCCGGCTCGTCGGGCGAAAACGCGCCACCGCCGACGGCGTCGAGCACGGCCTTGAGCACGGGGTTGCTCTCGTAGATCTTCATGGGCTGGTAGCCGGCCGCGCGCTCGGCGGCCACCTGTGCGGTGGACAGGCCGAAGATGAAGATGTTGTCGTCGCCCACGTTCTGGCGGATCTCGATGTTGGCGCCGTCGTCGGTGCCTATCGTCAGCGCGCCGTTCAGCGCCAGCTTCATGTTGCCGGTGCCGCTGGCCTCGGTGCCGGCGGTGGAGATCTGTTCGGACAGGTCGGCCCCCGGCATGATGGTCTCGGCCACCGAGACGCCGTAGTTGGGGATGAACACCACCTTCAGCCGGCCCGCTACGCGCAGGTCCTGGTTGATGACGTGTCCGACGTCGTGGATCAGCCGGATGATGTTCTTCGCGGTGTGGTAGCTCGACGCCGCCTTGCCGGCGAAGATCACCGTGCGCGGCACCCAGTCGGCCGTGGGGTTGGCGACGATGGCCTGCCAGCGTGCCACCACCTGCAGCAGATTCAGCAACTGCCGCTTGTATTCGTGGATGCGCTTGACCTGCACGTCGAACAGGCTGGTGGGATCCACGACCACCCCAGTGCTGGCCTGGATGAGCGCGGCCAGCCGCACCTTGTTGGCGTGCTTGACGGTCAGGAAGGCCTGCCGGAACGCAGCATCCTCGGCCAGCGGCGCCAGGCGCTTGAGCTGGTCCAGGTCCAGCCGCCAGGCGGTGCCCAGGGTGGTGTCGAGCAAGCCCGCCAGGCCCGGGTTGGCCTGGCTAAGCCAACGCCGGGGTGTGATGCCGTTGGTGAGGTTGATGAAGCGGTCGGGCCAGAGGGCGGCGAAGTCCGCAAAGATGGTTTGCACCAGCAGTTCGGAGTGCAGCGCCGACACGCCGTTGACCTTGTGGCTGCCCACGATCGACAGGTGGGCCATGCGCACACGCTTCTCGCCACTTTCGTCGATCAGCGACAGCCGGCGCAGAAAGCCATCGTCGCCCGGCCGCGCGGCGGCGGCCATGGTCAGAAATTCGAGGTTGATGCGGTAGATGATTTCCATGTGCCGCGGCAGCACGTGCTGCATCAGCGCCACCGGCCAGGTCTCCAGGGCCTCGGGCATCAGGGTGTGGTTGGTGTAACTGAAGACCTGGGTCGTGGTGGACCACGCGGCCGCCCAGGCCATGCCGTGTTCGTCGACCAGCAGCCGCATCATTTCTGCCACGCCGATGGCCGGGTGCGTGTCGTTGAGGTGGATGGCCACCTGCGCGGCCAGGTTGGTCAGCGTGCCGTGCTCGGCCAGGTGACGTGCCAGGATGTCCTGGATCGACGCGCTGGAGAAGAAGTACTCCTGGCGCAGCCGCAGTTCGCGTCCGGCCGGCGTGCTGTCGTTGGGGTAGAGCACCCAGGAGATGTTCTCAAACTGGTTCTTGAATTCCGCCGCGCGGGCGTAGTCACCGCTGTTGAAGGCCGTCAGGTCGATGTGCGCGGGCGCCGACGCCTTCCACAGGCGCAGCGTGCTCACGCGCTGCGTGCCGTGGCCGGGGATGACCATGTCGTAGGCCTTTGCGCTGACCTCGTCGGCGGCCCGCCAGACCGGCGGCTTGCCGGGCAGCGAAGGCTGTTCCACCCAGCCGCCGAAACGCACCGGATAGGCGATGCCCGCACGCGGGAACTCCCAGGGCGTGCCGTCCACCAGCCAGGGGTCGGGGCGCTCCATCTGGCGGCCCTCGACGATGCTCTGCGCGAACATGCCGAACTCGTAGCGGATGCCATAGCCGAAGGACGGCAGCTCCAGTGTGGCCATGGAGTCCAGGAAGCACGCCGCCAACCGGCCCAGGCCGCCGTTGCCCAGGGCCGCGTCGGCCTCGGTGGCAGTCAGGTCTTCCAGCGCTTTGGCGTGCTCGCCAGCAGCCTGCGCCATGTCTGCGGTGAGGTCCAGCGCGCCGAGTGCGTTCGACAGGCTGCGGCCGATCAGGAACTCCATCGACAGGTAGTACACCCGACGGGCCTTGCGCGCGCGGTCGGCACTGTCGCCGGCCACCCAACGCTGAGACAACTGCTGCCTCGCGACCTGCGCCACCGCGTGCATGATCTCGGCCGTTGAAGCCACTGCGGGAGCCGTACCGACCGTGGCTACCAATTGGTGTGCAATGCGGGCGGCGGGGGTCTCAGGGATGACTGTGTTCATGAGGTGTTCGACGGATGCCGTTGTGGAGCCAGAATGTCCGATTCTGCCGTCGACCTGCACCGAAGGAATTTCACATGACGCCCCTTGAAGTCACCCAGGGCCTGGACCTGCCGCGCCGCGCCGTCGCGCTGGTGCTTGCCGGCGGCCGCGGCAGCCGCTTGAAGCAGCTCACGGCGACGCGTGCGCAGCCGGCCGTGCCCTTCGGCGGCAAGTTCCGCATCGTCGACTTCGCGCTGTCGAACTGCATGAACTCGGGCATTCGCCGCATCGGCGTCATCACCCAATACAAGAGCCACAGCTTGCTGCGCCACCTGCAGCGCGGCTGGGCCTTCCTGAAGAGCGAGATGAACGAGTTCGTCGACCTGCTGCCCGCGCAGCAGCGCGTCGACGAGGAGTCGTGGTACCGAGGCACGGCGGATGCCGTCTACCAGAACCAGGACATCCTGGCCGCCTACCGAGCCGACTACATCGTCGTCCTGGCCGGTGACCACGTCTACAAGATGGACTACGCGCTGATGCTGGCCGACCACGTGGCTCTGGGGCGCGAATGCACGGTGGGCTGCGTCGAGGTCTCGCGCGACGAGGCGCGTTACTTCGGCGTGATGGCCATGGACGAGCAGCGTTGCATTACGCACTTCGTTGAAAAGCCGCCCGAGCCACCGACCCTGCCCGGCAAGCCCGACCGCAGCCTGGCCAGCATGGGCGTCTACATCTTCAACGCCCGCTTCCTGTACCGCGAACTCGAACGCGACATGGCCGACCCCGGCTCCAGCCACGACTTCGGCAAGGACATCATTCCCGCCGTGGTGCGCGCCGGCCAGGCCTCGGCCCACCCCTTCGAGCTGAGCTCGGTGGGAGGCAAGCTCGGTCATGCGCCCTACTGGCGCGATGTCGGCACGATCGACGCCTACTGGGACGCCAACATCGACCTCACCGCAACCGACCCGCTGCTCAACCTGTACGACACCAACTGGCCGATCTGGACCTACCAGCCGCAGTTGCCGCCAGCCAAGTTCGTGCACAACCAGGACGATCGCCGCGGCGCCGCGATCGAGTCGCTGGTCTCGGGCGGCTGCATCGTGTCGGGCTCGGTGCTGCGTTCGGTGCTGTTCTCGTCGGTGCGCGTGCACTCGTACGCCACCGTCAGCTGGAGCGTGCTGCTGCCGGGCGTGCAGGTGGGCCGCCACGCGCGCATCACGCGGGCGGTGATCGACCGCGACTGCAGCATCCCAGACGGCATGGTCATCGGCGAGGACCCCGCGGCAGACGCCGCACGCTTCGAGCGCACCGGGTCGGGCATCACCCTGGTCACGCGAGACATGCTGCGCCGCCTGCAGTAAACGTTTTTCAGAAGTAGAAGAGGTTTTCGCATGAGAGTGCTGCACGTGGCGGCGGAGGTGTTCCCCCTGGTCAAGACCGGGGGCCTGGCCGATGTCCTGGCCGCCCTGCCGGTGGCGCAGGCCGACCTGGGTGCCGACGTGCGCCTGCTGCTGCCCGGGCTGCCCGCCGTGCTGGACGCGGTGAACAGCGCGCGCACGGTCATCAACATCGGCGCCGGCTTCGGTGCCTTGCGCGCCCGCCTGCTGCTGGCTCGCATGCCGGGCAGCAAGTTGCCCGTCTACGTGGTGGACGCGCCGCATCTGTACCGGCGTGGCGGCAGCCCTTACCAGAACAGCCGCGGTGACGAGTGGCCCGACAACCTCCAGCGCTTTGCCCTGCTCGGCTGGGTGGCGGCCCACCTGGCCTCGGGCGATGCCGACGAGCAATGGGTGCCCGATGTGGTGAACGCGCACGACTGGCATGCCGCCATGGCCTGCGCCTACATCGCCGAGCACGAACCGACCCAGGCCGCCACCATCTTCACCGTGCACAACCTGGCCTACCAGGGCCTGTTCCCGATGCAGGACTGGGCGCTGCTGGGCATGCCATCGCGCCTGATGTCGCCGTCGGGTCTCGAATACCACGGCCAGCTCAGCTTCATGAAGGCCGGGCTGAAGTTCTCGCACCAGGTCACCACCGTCAGCCCGACCTACGCGCGCGAGATCGCCACCCACGAGTTCGGCTGCGGGCTGGACGGCGTCATCCGCGGCCGCCACACCCCCGTGGTCGGCATCCTGAACGGCATCGACGACGCCGTCTGGAACCCGGCCCTGGACCCGGCCATCGCCCAGCGCTACGACGCTGAGCGACCGCAGGGCAAGGTGGCCTGCCGTCGTGCCTTGCAGGCCGACATGCAGCTTGAGCCCGACGACGACGCCTTGATCGTCACCTTGATCACCCGCCTGACGGCACAAAAAGGGCTGGATCTGGTGCTGGCGGCCCTGCCGGAGCTGCTGCGCGCCGGCGTGCAGTTCGTGGTGCAGGGCACGGGCGACGCCGCGCTGCAATCGGCCTTCCAGGCCGCCCAACAGGCCCACCCAGGGCGCGTCCACATTCATGTCGGCTACGACGAAGCCCGCGCCCACCGCCTGGTGGCCGGGGCCGACGTGATTGCCGTGCCGTCACGCTTCGAGCCCTGCGGCCTGACCCAGATGTACGGTCTGCGCTATGGCACGCTGCCCGTGGTGCGCCGCGTTGGCGGCTTGGCTGACACCGTGGTTGACGCCACGCCAGAGAACCTGGCCAGCGGGCTGGCGACGGGCTTCGTGTTCGATGCGGCCACGCCAGCCGCCTTCGAGCGCAGCATTCGTGCGGCGCTGGCAGTGCGGAGCGACGCCGCAACCTGGCGACGAATGACCACCACGGCAATGGCCCAACGTTTCTCCTGGGCCGGTCCGGCGCGCGACTACCTCAGCCTGTACGCCAACGTTCAGGCCGCCTGCGGGCTGGGGCTGGCGGGCCTGCAACACGGGGCCAAGGAGACTTTCAACGAACTTCCGCCCAGTCCCGGGCCCAAGGTCAACTAGCGCCGCACGGAACCGCCCCGAATCGTCGGCCGCGGCCCTTGGCTTGAGCACCCGGCATTCCGCGCCCCATCTCGAAGACCGACCAACCCAGGAGACGTCAATGGCCACCCAGCCCGCCAAGACCAGCCACCCGACCAAGCCCAGGGCCCGTTCCCTTCATATTGGCCTGAACCTCGTCAGCGCTGCGGCCTATGAAGGCTGGACTGGGCCACTGGCCGCCTGTGAATTTGATGCCAATGACATGGCCGCCATTGCCAAGTCCAGGGGCATGGCATCGACGGTGCTGTTGACCAAGAAAGCCACACGCGCCGCTGTGCTGTCGAGCACGCGCGCAGCGGCTCGGGCCCTGAAATCGGGCGACTTTTTCTTCATGAGCTATTCGGGTCACGGCGGGCAGGTCGCCGACGCCAATGGCGACGAGCCGGACAAGAAGGACGAAACCTGGTGCCTGTACGACGGCCAGCTCATCGACGACGAGCTGTACTTCGAACTCAGCCGCTTCGCCGCCGGCGTGCGCGTTCTGGTGTTGTCCGACAGTTGCCACAGCGGCAGCGTGACTCGCGAGGCGCCCCCGCCGCCGCCGCCGCCTGGCCAGCGCGTGAAGCTGATGCCTGACGCCGTCGCACGTCGGGTCTACACCAAGCACCAAGCGTTTTACGACAAGCTGCAAGCGGACGTGGGCAAGGCAGCGGGAGCTGCCATCGTCGACCCCGACCATGCCCTGGCCCAGGTCGGCTCGGCCGCCCATGCGACGGCAGTGGTGGGCCGGTTCAGGCCCTCGGTGGTGTTGATCTCGGGCTGTCAGGACAACCAGACATCGATGGATGGCGATCACAACGGCGCCTTCACGGAGAGGCTTCTGAAGGTGTGGAACAACGGCGGCTACATGGGCAGTTACCGCGCGTTCCACTCGCGCATCCGCGCCGCCATGCCGGCGACCCAGTCGCCAAACCTGTTCGTGCTGGGGCCGGCGGGCAGCTTCCTGGCGCAAACGCCGTTCACGGTCTGACTCGCCACGTGCCGGCCCACTTCGGGCTGGCACACACGGACAACTACGGGTCGCGGCCGGGGCGACTTTGCACGACCTGCCAGCGTCCGTCGACCCAGCGCGAAACCATCAAGGTGTACACACCCGCCCGTTGGTAGTCGCGCGCTTCGCGGCGAAGGGGCACGAGTTGCCCGTTCTGGAATGCGTGGTGATCGGTGCCGTAACGGGTGGCGGTGTCGCGCCACTCGCTGGTCAGTTCCCGGGTCGCCGCAACGGGCTGGGGTGCCCCGAGGTCGTCCAACGCGGTGCTGGACACAAACTTGCCGCTCGCGGGGTCGTAGAGCCAGTGCAGGCAGGGCAGGGTGGCGCCGGCAGAGCGGGACTCGACGAGTCGGATATCGGCATAGCCGTCGAAGTTCATGTCGACCACATCGAATCCGGGTGCCTGCGCCGACCAGGGTGTCTGCGTGTCCAGGCCGGTGATGATCTGTGCGGGTGCGGCGTCCGTGCCGCGTCGAATCTCGATGGACTTGACGAACAGCGTCCCTGCGGAATTGGGCGCCGTGTCGGCCCGAACAGTGAATTTCAACTCGGGCAGGTCAGGATGAATTCGCGCCGTGATGACGGCGGCGTAACCGGACACCGAAGCGGCCGGGGCCGATGCCGGCACCACCACGCCAGTTGCGCCAGTTGCGGCCGGTGGCGCTGCTGCCCGGTCGCACCCGGGCAGCCACAAACACAGCGCCAACAGGCCCGGGGCTGCGGCTCGGCCCGTCACCGTGCTTACAGGCCGAGGCCAAGCACGGCTTTGGCCCGACGCAAGTTCTGCATGCGGTCGTCCAGCCCATTGAAGCCGCCGTTGATGCGGCGGGTGACAGCCTTCACGTCGTCTTGCTCGGCCAGCTTGTCAACGCCACGGTCCTTCCAGAACCAGCAAGAAACATCCACCGCCACCAGCGGGTCGGTGGACAGCCGCTCCGGCTGCGCCAGATAGTCGACTCCGGTGTACTTGCTGTAGGCCGCGTAGTTGGCCCGGCCGGTGAGCTGGATCAGTCCGCGGCCCTTGAAACGCTTGCCGTCGCCGGGCTGGGTGTTGCCCAGGTCGGTGCGCCCTTCATAGGCTGCGCCGCTGGCGATCTCCTCGGAATACAGAAAGGACATCGACTCGTGCCCAAGCTGCGCGACGAAGTGCGCCGCCTGCAGCGCCGTCGTGATGCCGTACTTCGTCATGCCGGCCTTCAGCGGTTCGAAGTACATCTCGATGCGGTTGTTGGAGGCCAAGGGCAGCACGATGGCCAGCTTTTCCTTGGTGGCCCCTGGCCGCAAGCCGGCCAGCAAGGCTTGGATCGTCGCGTCCCCGGGGACGATCAGCTGATCGGACTCGGGCAGTTTCATCACGCGCGTCTCGAACAGCTGGATGCCCCGCAAGGTGTTCGGTCCAATGCGGCCGTCCGGGTTGAGTCGGGGCATCGTCGAGTCATCGATGCGGCCGAGATTCTCGTTCAACAAAATCTGTACGGCGGCCACGTCGGCCAAGTCGTTGCGGGCGCCACGCCCGACGCTGCTTGCAATGCACATGTTCAGGCTCCTTTGACGCGCGAGGCTGCGCTGGCGGGAAGTTAAGCGTTGCCTCCCGGTGTGTCAACGCCAGCCTCACCCCTAGCTTATGGAGTCGTCAGTCGCGTTTGTTGCTGGCGTCGCGCCGTGACGGATGTCAAGCCTGCCAGCGCGCTGGATGACCGTGTGTTTTGCGACGCGACCGCGCACGCGCTTGCGCCACATCCTGAACGAGCTGCCCTTCAGCTGCCGGCGCATCAATGCGATGACGGCGGGCTCGTTCAACCCGAACTGCGCCTTGATGACGTCGAAAGGCGTGCGATCGTCCCACGCCATCTCGATGACCCGCGACAGGTCTGCGGTGGACAGCTTGTGGGGCTCTGCGCGAGGTGCTGTCACGGCACTGAGATTGGGAAGCGGCTTGGCCGGATCAGGTTGGCGGAAGGGGCGGGATTCGAACCCGCGGAGGGCTGTTAACCCTCACATGCTTTCCAGGCATGCGACTTAAACCGCTCATCCACCCTTCCGAGCAAGCACGGGATTCTAGCCTTGCTCAGCCTTGCGGCGCGGGCGCCAAAGCGTGCTTGCGCAGCCAGTCCAGCAGCACGTACTCCAGGGCCTTGGCGTGTGTGCACTCCAGCACCACGGAAGGCGCGCAGCCGGCCTCGTAGGCCTCGCGCCAGCGCAAGGCACACACGCACCAGCGGTCGCCGGGCGCCAGGCCCTTGAAGCGGTGCTCGGGCCGAGGGGTGATGAGGTCGTTGCCACGCTCCATCTGAAAGTTCAGGAATTCCACCGTCATGCGGGCGCAGACGACGTGGCTGCCGTGGTCCTGCTCGTCGGTTTCGCAGCAACCGTCGCGGTACCAGCCCGTCAGCGGGTCGTAGGAGCAGGGCACCAAGGGCGTGCCCAGAACGTTCATGGACTGGCTCATGGTCCGACCTTGCCGCCCTTGATCAGGCTCATGGCCGTGCCAATCAACGCCGAGACCTCGCTCATGTTGCCCGGCACGATCATCGTGTTGTTGGTCTTGGCCAGGTGGCCATAGGCCTCGACCGCCTTTTCTGCCACCTTCAATTGCACCGCCTGTTCGCCTCCGGGTTGCTGGATGGCTGCGGCGATCTTGCGGATGGCATCGGCCGTGGCGTCGGCGACCGCGGTGATGGCGGCGGCCTCACCGGCGGCGTTGTTGATCTCGGCCTGTTTCTCGCCCTCGGAGCGCGCGATGAAGGCCTCGCGCTCGCCAGTGGCGATGTTGATCTGTTCCTGGCGCCGGCCCTCTGAGGCGGCGATCAGCGCACGCTTTTCACGCTCGGCGGTGATTTGCGCCTGCATGGCGTGCAGGATGGCCGCCGGCGGCGTCAGGTCCTTGATTTCGTAGCGCAGCACCTTCACGCCCCAGTTCATGGCGGCTTCGTCCAGGGCGTTGACGACGCCGGCGTTGATCAGGTCGCGCTCTTCAAAGGTCTTGTCGAGCTCCATCTTGCCGACCACGCTGCGCAGCGTGGTCTGCGCCAGCTGGGTGATGGCCACGATGTAGTCGCTGCTGCCGTAGCTGGCGCGCATGGGGTCGGTGACCTGGAAGTACAGGATGCCGTCGACCGTGAGCTGCGTGTTGTCACGCGTGATGCAGACCTGGCTGGGCACGTCCAGCGGCACCTCTTTCAGCGAATGCTTGTAGGCCACGCGGTCGACAAAGGGCACCACGATACTCAGGCCCGGGCTCAGCGTGCGGTCATACCTGCCCAGGCGCTCGACGACCCAGGCGTTCTGCTGCGGCACGATCTTCAGCGCGCGGACGATGAAGATGACCGCAACGACGACGATGACGAGGGCGATTTCCATGTTCACTTTCGCTGCTTTCAGTGTCTAGGGGCCGGGGCCACGCGAAGTTCGTTGCCGCTCAGCGCCACGATCACGTGTTCGCCTGGGTGCGGTTGGCCCGGGCCCGCGAAGCGCACCGACCAGGCGGCGCCGCGGTAGTTGACTCGGGCCGAGCCGTCGTCGGCCCAGGCGGGCACCTGCACCGGGCTGCCGATGTCCAGGATGACGTTGCGGTTGCTCTCTACAGGGTCTGGTGCCGGCTGGCGCATGCGTTTGATGTGCCAGCCAGCGGTGGCACCGGCGCCCACCAAGGCGGCAGCCACCATCTGCGGTGTGCTGGCCAGACCGACCTGCGCCGCCAGTGCGCCGGCAGCACAGCCCAGGGCCAGCATCAACAGATAGAAGGTGCCCGTGGCCAGTTCAGCCGCCACCAGAACGCCGGCCACCACCCACCACCAAGTCGACGCGTTCCAGTCCATCGTTGTCTCCTGGGGACACCCCTGCGATTTCCGAGTTTAGCGACACGATGGCAAGCGGTTCACGCGCCTACACTCCGCGCTCATTTGAAACCCGCCCCGAGGCTGCCGCCATGATCCGTTTTCGCTTCCCCATCGTCATCATCGACGAGGACTTTCGTTCAGAAAACACGTCCGGACTGGGCATCCGCGCCCTGGCCGACGCCATCGAGAAAGAGGGCCTGGAGGTGCTGGGGGCCACCAGCTACGGTGACCTGAGTCAGTTTGCGCAACAGCAAAGCCGCGCCAGTGCCTTCATCCTGAGCATCGACGACGAGGAGTTCACGCCCGGCCCCGAGCTCGACCCGGCAGTGCTGAACCTGCGCAAGTTCATCGAAGAGATCCGCTTCAAGAACGCCGACATCCCGATCTACATCTACGGCGAGACGCGCACCAGCCAGCACATCCCCAACGACATCCTGCGCGAGCTGCACGGCTTCATCCACATGTTCGAGGACACGCCGGAGTTCGTGGCCCGGCACATCATTCGCGAAGCCCGCAGCTACCTCGACGGGCTGGCGCCGCCGTTCTTCAAGGCGCTGATGGACTACGCGCAGGACGGCTCCTACTCATGGCACTGCCCGGGGCACTCGGGCGGTGTGGCCTTTCTGAAGAGCCCCGTCGGACAAATGTTCCACCAGTTTTTCGGCGAGAACATGCTGCGCGCCGACGTCTGCAACTCGGTGGAAGAACTGGGCCAGTTGCTCGACCACACCGGCCCGATCGCCCACAGCGAGAAGAACGCCGCGCGCATCTTCAATGCCGATCACTGTTTCTTCGTCACCAACGGCACCAGCACCAGCAACAAGATGGTCTGGCACCACACGGTGGCGCCGGGCGACGTGGTGGTGGTCGATCGCAACTGCCACAAAAGCATCCTGCACAGCATCATCATGACCGGCGCGGTGCCGGTGTTCCTGACGCCCACGCGCAACCACCACGGCATCATCGGGCCGATCCCGCAGAGCGAGTTTTCGCCCGAGGCCATCCGCAAGAAGATCGCAGCCAACCCGCTGTTGGCTGGCGTGGACCCGGCCACTGTGCAGCCGCGCATCCTGACATTGACGCAAAGCACCTACGACGGCGTTCTGTACAACACCGAGACCATCAAGCACGCGCTGGACGGCTACATCGACACGTTGCACTTCGACGAAGCCTGGCTGCCGCACGCCGCCTTCCACAAGTTCTACGGCGAGTTCCATTCCATGGGCAAGAACCGCGCGCGGCCGAAGAACCAGCTCGTGTTTGCCACGCAGAGCACGCACAAGCTGCTGGCCGGGATCAGCCAGGCCAGTCAGGTGCTTGTGCAGGACGCGGTGGACCGCAAGCTGGACCGCCACCTCTTCAACGAGGCCTATCTGATGCACACCAGCACCAGTCCGCAGTACGCCATCATTGCGAGCTGCGACGTGGCTGCGGCCATGATGGAGGCGCCGGGTGGCCCGGCGCTGGTCGAGGAGAGCATTGCCGAATCGCTGGACTTTCGCCGCGCCATGCGCAAGGTGGACAAGGAGTACGGCCGCGACTGGTGGTTCAAGGTGTGGGGGCCGGACAAGCTGAACAGCGAAGGCATCGGCAAGAGCCGCGACTGGATCCTGAAGGCCGGCGACAAGTGGCACGGCTTCGGCAATCTGGCCGACGGCTTCAACCTGCTGGACCCCATCAAGTGCACCATCGTCACGCCAGGGCTCGACCTGTCGGGCAGGTTCGCGAAGGAGGGCATCCCGGCCAGCATCGTCACCAAGTTCCTGGCCGAGCATGGCGTGGTGGTCGAGAAGACGGGGCTGTACTCGTTCTTCATCATGTTCACCATCGGCATCACCAAGGGCCGCTGGAACACCCTGTTGACGGCGCTGCAGCAGTTCAAGGACGACTACGACCGCAACGCGCCCATGTGGCGCATCCTTCCGGAGTTCTGCGCCGCGCATCCACGCTATGAACGCATGGGGCTGAAAGACCTGAGCCAGTCCATCCACCAAACCTATGCCAAGGGTGACATCGCGCGCCTGGTGACGGAGATGTACTTGTCCGACCTGCAGCCGGCCATGAAGCCCAGCGATGCCTTCGCCCACATTGCGCACCGCAAAACAGAGCGCGTGGGCATCGACGAGCTCGAAGGGCGCATCACGACATCGCTGCTCACGCCGTACCCGCCGGGGATCCCCCTGTTGATCCCGGGTGAGCGATTCAACAAAAAAATCGTTGACTACCTGCGCTTCACGCGCGAGTTCAATGCCGCGTTCCCGGGCTTCGACACGGACGTGCACGGTCTGGTGGAAGACGACGCGCCCGGGGCGGCTCGTCGCTACTACGTGGATTGCGTACGGGCGACGGAGCCGGCGACTGCCGCGGTGGTCAAGGCACCAGCCAAGGCGCGAGTGAAAGCAACTGCCAAGGTGGCGCCGGCCATTCCGGCCGCTTCGGCGGCTGCGGCTGACAAGCCGCGACAGCGGCGGCGGGCATCAAGCGTCTGAACCCAGGTCGCCGCCCATCACGTGGCTGAAGCCGCCGTCGACGAACACGATCTCGGCAGTGACGCCGGCGGCCAAGTCGGACATCAGGAAGGCCGCCACATTGCCTACATCATGGATCGTGACATTGCGGCCCAACGGTGAGTTGCTGCCGACGACTTCCAGCATTTTTCCGAAGCCCTTGATGCCCGAGGCCGCCAGCGTTTTGATCGGCCCGGCCGACACCCCGTTGACACGCACTCCCTTGGGGCCGAGGCTGACGGCCAGGTAACGCACGCTGGCTTCCAGCGCAGCCTTGGCCATGCCCATGGTGTTGTAGTTCGGCACGGCGCGCTCCGACCCGAGATAGGTCAGCGTCAGCAACGCAGCGCCTGGCCTGAGCATGGGTGCCGCCGCCTTGGCCAGGGCCGGGAAGCTGTAGGCCGAGATGTCGTGGGCGAGGCGGAAGCCCTCGCGCGACAGGCCTTCCAGGAAGTCGCCGGCAATGGCCTCGCGCGGGGCGAAGCCTATTGAGTGCACGAAGCCATCGAACTGCGGCCAGGTCTGGCCCAGGTCGGCAAACAAGGCGGTGATCTGGGCGTCAACACCAACGTCGCAGTCGAAGATCATGGTGGAGCCGAACTCGGCTGCAAAGTCGGCCGTGCGCTGGCGAAAACGCTCGCCGACGTAGCTGAAAGCCAGTTCGGCGCCCTGGTCGTGACAGGCCTTGGCGATGCCGTAAGCGATGGACCGGCTGGAAAGCACGCCAGTCACGAGAAATCGTTTGCCCTTCAGAAAACCCATGTCGCTTGTCCCTTGCATTGGAGCCGGCCGGATTCTGGCACGCAGTGGCGGCGGGACTGTGCCGCCATTGCCCGGTAGAAATTGGCAGGCTATACTCCGGGCTTTCCCGGGTTGAGCTGCGTGGGCGGATAAGTTTCCAGCCCATTTTTTTTGCGCGACCGTCTTACAGTCTTGTCGGGGCCTGCCCCGCATGAGCGTCGTCAATGACGTCGTTCATGGGCTGCTCAGGCGGCCGTGGCAGCTCGGTCCGGCTGAACCAGACGGGCGGAGACGGTTTGAGCGAAAGCGGCATTCACGGCAAGAGCAAGGCCACGGGCAAGGGCGCAAAGCCTGGCTCGGGTGCGCCAGCGAGCCGGGTTCCGGGCCGCGCCTTGCGCCGCGGCGCGCCTGCTGCCGCGGTCCCTTTCGTCGAGCCTGTGGTGCGCCCCGGATGGCGCGAAGCCATCGAGCGCACAGTGCTTGGTCTGAACTACGAATTGGTGGATGTCGAACGCGCGCCGCGCGGCCTGCTGCGCATCTACATCGACCGGGTTGACGGGCACGTGTATGCCACGGGCGAGAGCGAGTTCATCCTGGTCGAGGACTGCGAACTGGTCACGCGCCATCTGCAGTACTCCCTGGAAGTCGACGGTGTCGACTACGCCCGGTTGGAAGTGTCTTCGCCGGGTCTGGACCGGCCGCTGCGCCGCGAGGCCGATTACGAACGCTTCGCCGGACAGGCCGTCAACCTGACGCTGAAGCTGCCTTTCCAGGGCAGAAAAGTCTACAAAGGTGAGTTGCAGCGGGCCGAGGCCGGCTGGAGCCTGGAGTTCAGCGACGGAAAGACCGGGCAGGCTCAAGCCCTGGCCTTCACACTGGACGAAGTTCGTGAGGCACGTTTGGTGCCCGTGCTTGATTTCAAGGGGCGCGGCAGGGACAAAGGCCCTGAAGCCGCGCAAGTGCTGGCGCCCGGGGCGCAGCCGGATACCGATGACAAGAGTGGAGACCTGAATCGATGAATCGCGAAATGCTGATGTTGGTGGATGCCATCTCGCGCGAGAAGACCGTGGACCTCGAGGTGGTCTTCGGCGCTGTCGAGGCCGCATTGGCCTCGGCCTCGAAAAAGCTGCATGGCGGCGAGGTTGACATGCGCGTTGCAGTCGACCGCGACACTGGCGAGTACGAGACCTTCCGCCGCTGGTTGGTGGTGCCCGACAGCGCCGGCCTGCAGAACCCGGACGCCGAAGAACTGCTGTCCGAGGCGCTGGACCGCATCCCTGACATCGAGGAAGGCGACTACATCGAAGAAGCCGTCGAATCCGTCACCATCGGTCGTATCGGCGCGCAAGCGGCCAAACAGGTCATCCTGCAGAAGATTCGGGACGCCGAGCGGGAACAGTTGCTCAACGATTTCCTGTCGCGCGGCGACAAGGTTTTCGTCGGCACGGTCAAGCGGCTGGACAAGGGCGACACCATCGTCGAGTCGGGCCGGGTCGAGGGTCGCTTGAAGCGCACCGAGATGATCCCCAAGGAAAACCTGCGCACCGGCGACCGCGTGCGGGCCTTCATCCTGGGCGTGGACCCGACGCAGCGTGGCGCGCAGATCATGTTGTCGCGCAGCGCACCGGGCTTCATGATGGAGCTCTTCGCCCAGGAAGTGCCCGAGATCGAACAAGGCCTGCTGGAGATCAAGAGCTGCGCCCGCGACCCGGGCTCGCGTGCCAAGATCGCCGTGGTCTCGCACGACCGCCGGGTCGACCCCATCGGCACCTGCGTGGGTGTTCGCGGCTCGCGCGTGAACGGCGTGACGACCGAACTGGCCGGTGAGCGTGTCGACATCGTGCTGTGGTCCGACGACCCGGCGCAGTTCGTCATCGGCGCACTGGCCCCGGCGAACGTGCAGTCCATCGTCGTCGACGAAGAGCGCCACGCCATGGATGTGGTGGTTGACGAAGAAAACCTCGCCATTGCCATCGGTCGCGGCGGTCAGAACGTGCGCCTGGCGTCCGAGCTCACGGGTTGGCGCATCAACATCATGTCGGCCGAAGAGTCGCAGGCCAAGCAGGCCACCGAAACGCACTCGGCACGTCAACTGTTCGTCGACAAGCTGGACGTCGACGAGGAAGTCGCCGACATCCTGATCGCAGAAGGCTTCACCAGCCTGGAAGAAGTGGCGTATGTGCCGCTGCAGGAGATGTTGGAGATCGAGAGCTTCGACGAAGACACGGTGCAGGAACTGCGCACCCGCGCCAAGGATGCCCTGTTGACCATGGAAATCGAACGCGAAGAGCAGGTTGAAGAAGTCTCGCAGGACCTGCGAGACCTGGACGATCTTGAGCCCGAGTTGATGGCCAAGCTGGCTGCTGGCGGCGTGCACAAGCGCGACGACCTGGCCGACCTGGCCGTCGACGAGCTGACCGAAATGACAGGCATGGACGATGAGCGTGCCCGCACGCTGATCATGAAGGCACGCGAGCACTGGTTCACTGCCTGACCTGAACCTGCCGCCACGCCCCCCCAGAAAACCTCCGAGGACACACGACACATGGCCGTGACTACCGTCGCCCAGTTCGCCACGCAGCTGAACCGCCCCACCACGGCGCTGCTTGAGCAGCTGCAATCGGCCGGCGTGACCAAGCAGTCCGCCGACGACGCGCTGACCGAGAACGACAAAGAGCGTTTGCTCGACTTCCTGCGCACGTCGCACGGCACCGTACCGAGCGCCGAGCGCAAGAAAATCACGTTGGTGAAGAAGTCCACCACCGAGATCAAGCAGGCCGACAGCAGCGGCCGTGCACGCACCATCCAGGTGGAAGTGCGGAAGAAGCGCGTCTTCGTCAAACGCGACGATCTGGCCCCGGGTGTTGAAGAGGACAGCGGTCCCAGCGCCGAAGATCTGGACCTGAAGCGACGCGAAGAAGAAGCCAGCGCCCAGGCCCAGGCCATGCGCGAACAGGAGGCCGAGTTGGCCGCCGCGGCAGAAGCACGCCGCCTGCGCGAAGAGCAGGAGCAACAGGCGCGCGAAGCCGCTGCCGCTGCGGCGGCTCAGGCCGCGGCAAAGCTTGCTGCAGACGCCGCAGCCGAGGCGGCCGCTGCGGCGCTCGCCAAACCGGCTGAAGGCGGCAAGGGCGCCAAGGCCGCCGAACCGGCTGAGCCGGTCAAGGTTGTCGAGCCCGTCAAAGCGGCAGAGCCCCCGGCCAAGCCCGCGCTGCGCATCGTCAAGGCCGCCGACAAGGCCGCCGAGGACACCGCGCGGCTGGACGACCTGACGCGGCGCCGCAAAGCTGCCGAGACCGAGGCCGCGGCAATCCGGGCCATGATGTCGGCGCCCAAGAAGGTGCTGATTGCCAAGAAGCCCGAAGAAGTCAAGCCGGATGCCGCCAAAGAGGCCATCAAGGGCACCATCCACAAGCCCAAGGCGGCACCCGGTGCCACGCCCGGCACAACGGTGGCCAAGGCCGGTGACAAGAAACAGGTCAAGTCAGAAAAGCTGTCATCCAGCTGGGCCGACGATGCCGCCAAGAAGCGCGCCGCGCTCAAGGGCCGCACCGATTCCAGAGGCGGCGGCGCAGGTTGGCGTGCCCCGCGCGGTGGCGCGCGCCGCGGCGATCGGGCCGACGGCAGTTCCGGCTTCACGCCTGCCGCCGAGGCCACGGTGCAGGAAGTGCACATCCCCGAGACGATCTCGGTGGCCGATTTGGCCCACAAGATGAGCGTCAAGGCCAGCGAGGTCATCAAGCAGCTCATGAAGCTGGGCCAGATGGTCAGCATCAACCAGCAGCTCGACCAGGAGACGGCAATGATCGTCGTCGAGGAAATGGGCCACAAGGCGCTGGCCGCCATGTTGGACGACCCGGAGGCCTTTACCGAGGAGGAAACGGCGGCGCAATCGGCCGAAGAAGTCTCGCGCGCGCCGGTGGTCACCGTGATGGGTCACGTCGACCACGGCAAGACCTCGTTGCTCGACTACATTCGCCGCGCCCGTGTGGCGGCAGGCGAAGCCGGTGGCATCACGCAGCATATTGGCGCCTACCACGTCGAAACGCCGCGCGGCATGATCACCTTCCTGGACACCCCCGGACACGCCGCCTTCACGGCGATGCGGGCTCGCGGCGCCAAAGCCACCGACATCGTCATCCTGGTCGTGGCTGCTGATGACGGCGTTATGCCGCAGACCAAGGAGGCCATTGCCCACGCCAAGGCGGCGGGCGTGCCCATCGTCGTGGCGATGAACAAGATCGACAAGCCCGACGCCAACGTCGAGCGCGTCAAGGCCGAGTTGGTCGCCGAGGGTGTGATTCCTGAAGACTTCGGCGGTGAATCACCCTTCGTGGGTGTCTCGGCCAAGATGGGCACCGGCATCGACACGCTGCTCGAGCAAGTGCTTCTGCAGGCCGAAGTGCTGGAACTCAAGGCGCCCACCGCTGCCGCAGCCAAGGGCCTGGTCATCGAAGCCCGTCTGGACAAGGGCCGCGGCCCGGTGGCCACCGTGCTGGTGCAGTCAGGCACCTTGAAGAAGGGCGACATCATCCTGGCCGGCAGCAGCTACGGCCGCGTGCGTGCCATGCTGGACGAAGACGGCAAGGCGACTGAATCGGCCGGGCCATCGATGCCCGTGGAGATCCAGGGTCTGACCGAGGTGCCGCGAGCCGGTGACGAGTTCATGGTGCTGTCCGACGAACGCCGTGCGCGCGAGATCGCCACCTTCCGCCAGGGCAAGTACCGCGAGGTCAACCTCAACCGCCGTCAGGCCGCCAAGCTCGAAGGCATGTTCGAGAACATGGGCGAAACCGCAGCGCAGACGCTGTCGCTCATCGTCAAGGCCGACGTGCAGGGTTCGCAGGAAGCGCTGGCGCAGTCGCTGCTCAAACTCAGCACGCCCGAAGTGCGGGTGCAGATCGTGCACGCGGCCGTGGGCGGCATCAGCGAGAGCGACATCAATCTGGCCATCGCGTCCAAGGCCGTCATCATCGGCTTCAACACGCGGGCCGATGCCGGTGCGCGCAAGCTGGCCGAAAACAACGGCGTGGACCTGCGCTACTACAACATCATCTACGACGCCGTCGACGAGGTGAAGGCCGCCATGACCGGCATGCTGGCGCCGGAGCAGAAGGAAGAAGTCATCGGCACCGCCGAGATCCGCACCGTGTTCGTGGCCAGCAAGATCGGTACCGTGGCTGGCAGCATGATCACCGCCGGCCGCGTGTTGCGCGGTGCCCGCTTCCGCTTGCTGCGCGAGAACATCGTCGTCTACACCGGCGAGATCGAATCCGTGAAGCGCATGAAGGACGACGTGCGCGAGGTGTCCGAAGGCTTCGAATGCGGTATCAAGCTGAAGAACTACAACGACATCAAGGAAGGCGATCAGTTGGAGTTCTTCGAAGTCAAGGAAGTGGCCCGGAGCCTCTAGGCGGACTTTGCCCTTCACGCAAACCCCGCCGACCGCAAGGAAGGCGGGGTTTGTTCTTGGGGCCCCCGACCTGACTTAAACACCCATGCGACACAAGAAATCCACCGTCAACCGCAGCTTCCGCGTGGCCGACCAGATCCAGCGCGATGTGGCTGTGCTCATCCGCGACCTGAAGGACCCGCGCGTGGGCATGGTCACCATCAACAGCGTCGAGGTCACGCCCGACTACGCGCATGCCCAGGTCTACTTCTCGGTGCTCATGGGCAGTGCCGACGAGAGCGGGCAGGCGCTGAACGAAGCCGCAGGCTTCCTGCGCAATGGCTTGTTCAAGAAGCTGGCCATCCACACTGTGCCGACGCTGCACTTCCACTTCGACAAGACGACCGAACGCGCTGCCGACCTGTCGGCGTTGATCGCCCGCGCGAACTCGACGCGGGCCAAGGAAGACTGATGCAGCCGCGCCATCCGCTGTCTGCAAGGACGCCCCGGCGCCCGCTGCATGGCGTGCTGCTGCTGGACAAGCCCCTAGGCTGGACCAGCAACGACGCCTTGCAGAAGGCCAAGGGCATCCTGCGCGCCGAGAAGGGCGGGCACACAGGCACGCTGGATCCGCTGGCCACGGGCCTCTTGCCGCTGTGCTTCGGTGCGGCCACCAAGTTCAGCCAGGTCAGCCTGGACGCCGACAAGGGCTACCGCGCCACCCTGCGCCTGGGGCAGCGCACGACCACCGGCGACGCCGAGGGTGAAGTCACCGAAACGATGCCGGTGCAGACCGACGCCGAATCCATTGCCGCCGCCTGCGCCCGCTTCACCGGCCCGCAGGCCCAGATGCCGCCCATGCATTCGGCGCTCAAGCACCAGGGCCGGGCGCTGTACGAATACGCGCGGCAGGGCATCGAAGTCGAGCGTGCGGCCAGAAACGTGGTGATTCATCGAATCGACATCGTGTCCTGGCAAGCTGAACATCTCGTGCTCGACGTGAGCTGCAGCAAAGGCACCTACATCCGCACGCTGGCTGAAGACATCGGCACGGCGCTGGGTTGCGGCGCGCACCTGTCGGGCCTGCGCCGCACCTTCTGCGGCGGCCTCAGCCTGGACCGCGCCGTCAGCATCGACAGTCTCGCCGCCCTGCCAGAGGCCGAGCGCGACGCGCTGCTGCTCCCCGCCGACAGCCTGCTGGCGGACTGGCCCGAGGTGCACCTGCCCGACGACGAAGCCGGCCGTTTCCTGACTGGCCTGCGCCGGCGCGTGCTTCTGGCCGATGCGCCGGCGGTTCGCGTGTATGCCGCCCACCCGCGTGCCTTCCTCGGCAGCGCCCACATCACCGCCGGCGAGCTCATCGCCGACCGCCTTTTGAGTCCCCTTGAAGTGACACTGCAGCCATGAACAAACAAATCCGCAACGTCGCCATCATCGCCCACGTCGACCACGGCAAGACCACGCTGGTGGACCAGATGCTGCGTCAGAGCGGCACCTTCCGTGAAAACGAAAAGGTCGCCGAACGCGTGATGGACAGCAACGACATCGAGCGCGAGCGTGGCATCACCATCCTGGCCAAGAACTGCGCGGTCACCTGGAACGGCACGCACGTCAACATCGTCGACACGCCCGGCCACGCCGACTTTGGCGGTGAGGTGGAGCGTGCGCTGTCCATGGTCGACGGCGTCGTGCTGCTCATCGACGCTCAGGAAGGTCCCATGCCGCAAACGCGCTTCGTCACCAAGAAGGCGCTGGCCCTGGGCCTGAAGCCCATCGTAGTGGTGAACAAGGTCGACAAGCCGGGTGCCCGGCCCGACTACGTCATCAACGCCGCGTTCGAGCTGTTCGACAAGCTGGGTGCCACCGAAGACCAGCTCGATTTCCCCGTGGTCTATGCCTCGGGCCTGAATGGCTGGGCCTCGATGAAGGACGGCCCGGCCGGCGAGCAGTGGGGCCCCGACCTGTCGGCGCTGTTCGAGACCATCCTGACGCAAGTACCGGCGCACCAGGGCGACCCGGCCGCGCCGCTGCAGCTGCAGATTTCGTCGATGGACTACTCCACCTTCGTCGGCCGCATCGGCGTGGGGCGCATCACCGC
>JANNWL010000228.1:0-19688 GCA_031414735.1 Burkholderiales bacterium
CCGCGCAGAACGCGCGCCCAGCCTGGGCCTGGCGCACCTGGCCGGCCCGACGCAATCAAAAGCGCTGGAGCGCGCCGTGCTGGAGCGTTCCAACGACTGGGCCCAGGTGCGGCCCGAGTGGGGCCTGGCCGACTGCGCCGCCTTCATCGTGGCACCTCGTGCGCGCACCAAGCACCTGAACCTGGCTGGCCGCAGCTTTCTGCACGACTACGACCACCGCCTCGACCCGGAATCGGGCGTGCTGACGCTGATCATGACCGCGCCCATGGTGGTCACGAACTGGATCAACCTGCAGTACCACGCCAGCACCGTGGACAACCGGCGTTATGGCAGCGGCAACAAGGTGCTGCACAACGTGGTCGGCGGCCACCTGGGCGTGTTCGAAGGCAATGGCGGCGACCTGCGCATCGGCCTGCCCATGCAGTCGCTGCACGACGGCCAAACCCTGCGCCACACGCCTTTGCGGCTGAGCGTGTTCATCGAAGCGCCGCAGGGGGCCATCGACAGCGTCATGGCGCAACACGAGCTTGTGCGCCATCTCGTGGGCAACGGCTGGCTGCATCTGTTCAGGATCGACCCGGACACCAGCGCCGTGACGCAGCACCGCGGCGGGCAGTGGGTGGTGGCGCCGGGCGGCTGACTGGGCCGCCTGAAGCTGGCGCCGAGCGGCTGCAATCACGCCACGCCACGCGGCTCAGCGCGGCAGCCGCTGGCGCAGCCAGGCTTCGTCCTGCAGCAGTTGCGCGTCGTCGGGCGCCTGCGCGCGCAGGCCAAGCACCAGGGCCAGTGCGCGCTGCAAGTCCGTGATGGCCGCCGTGCGCCGGCCCGCCAGGCGCCGTGCTTCGCCGCGTTCGGCGTGGGCCACGGCCAGGTCGCGGCGCCAGCGGCTGTCTGCCGATGCCTGCTCGGCCAGTGGCTGCATCAGGGCGATGGCTGGTGCATAGGCCTGATCGATGCCGTCGATACCGTCGATTCGGGTGCGTGCCGCCACGCGCGCGCGGCCGATGCGCATCCACAGCACAGCCAGGTCGCGCGTGGCCACGGCGTCCTGCGGCGCAGCGTCGTGGGCGGCTTGGCGAATGGCCAGGGCCTGGGCGTAAGCGGCTTGCGCGGGCGCGGGGCGGGCCTGTTGGGCGTCGATGTCGCCCATGCGTTCCAGCGCCACCGACAGGTCTCGCCGCCATTCCACGTTGGCCGGGTTGCGCAGCGCCAGTTCGCGCCGCAAGGCCAGGCAGGCCGCGAACGACTCGCGCGCCGCGGGCAGGTCGCCGGCCTGCAGGTCGGCGTCGCCCACGCGTTCGTGGGCCAGCGAGAGATCGCGCTTGAAGTCGGTGCGCGCGCCGTCAAGCGCTGACAGGTCGGTCAGCAGGGTGCGCGCGGCCACGTAGTCCCCGCGCGCCTGGGCCAGGTTGCGGGTGGCGGCCAGCTGCATGTCGCCGCGGCGGGCCAACGCGGTGGCCAGGCTGCGGCGCGATTCGGGCGAGGTGTCTCCCGCCCGGCGCAGCGCCTCGACCACGGTTTGCTGAACGGACAGCGCCTGCGCGTGGCGGCCGAGCTCGAGCAGCATTTCTGCCAGTTCGGACTGCAGGGTGGTGCGTTGGGGGTCGGGCGACTCGGTGCCCAGCAGGTCCAGGGCTTCTTGCAGATCGGCCAATGCGGGCTCGAGCTGGCCGGTCTCGTACGCGAGGCGGGCGCGTTGGGCGCGGGCCTGTGCGGCCAGGCTGCGCCAAACGGGGTTGTCGTCTAACGCGCGCCGTGCATCGGCCGCAGCGGCCATGTCGTTCAACACCGCGCGCGCCGCGGCCGCCTCGCCACGGGTGGCCGCTGCCTGGGCCTGGGCCGACAGCGCTTGCAGCCGCTCGGTAGCGACGGCCTGCGCCGCGGGCAGCCGCGCCAGCCACGTGCGCGGCTGGGCCAGGCGGCGTTCGGTGGGGACGCGGGCCAGCCGCTCGAGCGCCCGCTCGGCCAGGGCGCGGTGCTCGGCGCCGTTGCCCGCGCTCTCGTAGTGGCCGGCCAGCAGGCGGTCCAGGCGCGCTTGTTGCAGCGCCAGCGTCGGCGCGTCGGCGGCGTCGGCGGTCAGCTCATCGAAGTCCTTGCGCGCACCGTCCAGCAGCTGCTGGATGACATCGCTGGGCACGCCGTAGCGGTCCTGGAAGGCGGCGGCGTCGTCCACGCGCCTGGCTGCCATCTCCACCGCGTTTTCCAGCCGCTGGCGCGCCAGCGCGGCGGACTGCCACGAAGCCCAGCCGCCCGCGGTGGCTGCGATGGCCAACACCGCCATCGCCGCGGCGACAGCGCGCGCCACGTTGCGCTCGTGCCGCTCGGCCTCGGCCTGGCGTTGTGTGAGCGTCGTCAGCGGCACGCCCGTGAGCGCGGCCACCAGTTTGAGCACCGTGAAGCGCATGCCGTCGCCGCCTTCGCGCAGGTCGGGCGCCAGCGGTTCGCGCGCGTCGGGCTCGAAGGCTTGGCCTGCGGCGTTCCAGCGCCCGTACAGCGCATCGTGGAAGGCGCCCTGCGGTTCGTGCACCCGGTCGTGGCGGGCAGGCAGGCCGTCCAGCAGGACGGGGAAGATGCGCGCATCGCGGCCCAGGCGCTTGAACTCGCGTATCTCTTCGCCCACCCACTGCGACCGTGCAGCAGCCAGGCTGCACAGCACCACCAAAGCCTTGGAGGCCTGCAGTGCATCGCGCAGTTCGGCCCCCAGGTCCACGCTGGCGTCAGCGTCCCAGCGGTCGCGGAAGACCGCACCCAGGCGCTTGGTGCAGGGCCCGTGGCCAAAGTCGCGCCCGCGCAAGGGTGCGGGCAGCACGTAGGCCTCCAGCGCCTTTTGCAGCGCCTCGCCCGGGCCGCGGTCGTTGCTGGAGTAGGAGATGAAGGCCGCGTAACGCATCGCGGCGTCGGGTGTCGGCGAGGCGGACAGCAGCGTCGTCAAAAGCGCCAAAGTCCGCGCAGGCCGACGCTGGTGACGGCGAACAGCGGATCGCCGAACTGGCGCCGAATCTCCAGGTCGGCCGCCATGTCCGCCCCGCGCTCCCAGCGCACACCCAGGGCGGCCACGCCTTTGTTGGCGTCCAGCGCGTCACGGGTGAAGCTGAAGGTGGTGGGCGCGGCACGGCGGTCCTGCGCCATGCGCACCTGGATCACTTGCGCGTCGGTGCGGAATTCGTGCACCCACGACAGCGCCAGGCGGGGCGTCAATGACCCGGCGGCGGTGTCCATGCGCAGGGCGGCGACGAACTGCAGTTCGGATTGCAGCGAGCTGCGGCTTTGGCCGTCGAAGGTCAGTTCGAGCCCGGTGGGGTCGCCCGCGGCACGCAAGGTCTGCAGCAGGCCGGTGTTGGACGTGACGGTGTGGGTGACGCTGGTGCGGCCGCTTTCGGTGTAGCTGCCGATGGCCGTGCGCGCATAGGTCAGGCCCAGCCGCGGGCCCCAGGTGAAGGCTTGCGGGTCACCGAAGTCCAGGCCAGCGCGGGCTGTGGCCGCCCACTCCGTCAGCCGCGCCTTGGCCGCGATGGTGCCGGCGTAGACGTCGTCGATGGTGACACCGTCGCTCGAAAAGCCCGACGGGCTGTTGGCGTCGGCCACCAAGCGGCCGGCGTTGGCCTCAATGGCGCACACGGCGCGCGTGTAGCGGTAGTTGCGGCGGCTGAATTGCAGGCCTGCGTCGACGAAGCCCGGGCCCATGCGCCGGGCGGCGAAAGCGCCCAGGCGCAGGCCGTCGTCGTCGAAGCCGCCACCGGGGCCGGTGCGACAGATTTGCGCGCGCGTGGCGGCGTCCAGACTGGCGCCAAAGCCGTTGTCGTTGCCGCCCAGCAGCAGGCCCGGGTTGCGGTAGTCGGCCGCGGTGCTGCGCCAGCCCAGCCAGGTGCCGGCAAACCATTCACCGGGCAGGGCGAAGTCCAGGCCCAGCGCGACTTCGGTCGTGCCGGCGCGGTAGCCGGCCTCCAGCGCGGTGGTGGAGCGCTTGCGCGCTTCGTGGTCGATCTGCAAGAAGGCAGCGGGGTCCGTTCTGTCTGCGGCGCCGAGCTCGAAAGCACCGACCGCAGCGCCTCCGGCCTGGGCCAACAGCACCGGCCGGCCGAATTCAGCGCGCTGGCCACGCGGGTTGAGCCGGCTGTCGGCACGGTTGCGTGCAGCCCGAAACTGCGACACGGTCTTGGTCGCCTGCACGCTGCCCAGGCTGCCGCCCAGCGACGCCGCCGACGCCACCGCGCTGCTGCCGCAGATGGCGGTGATTTCCTTGCCCAAGCGGCCGGCATTGCGCTCGCCCAACAGATAGGTGTCCAGTGCCGTCTGGTCAAAGCCGAAGTCGGGCACGCCGAACGCCGTGCCGCAGCCGTTGGCGCGGCCCAATGCCAGGGTGTCGACGAGCGCCCCGTCCAGGCTGCGTGCAGCCGGTTGAGCCAGCGCCACCTGGCAGCCGAGCAGGGTGGTCACCAAGATGAAAGGGATTCGCATGGGCCTGCTCCTGGCGGGCACGGGTGGCCCTGGGGAAACGGCAAGTTGGCGCTTTCGGGTGCCGACACGTCAATGGCAGTTCGTGGGGGTGCGCCAGCCTGCGCCGGGCTGCGGGCCCTGCCGAGCCGCGGTGCGGCAAGCGCATCGAGTGGCTTCGCTGCCCTGCACAATGCCTCGAAGCAGGCGCAGGGCGCGCCATACGCAAGGGCAGGAAACCATGGCTTGGTGGCGCGCTGTGCGCGAGGTGTTTCGCTACGAGTGGCTGCTGCTGCGGCGCCACCGCAAGCTGGCCATCGCAGGCGCGGGCCTGCTCTTCGTGCCCGCCCTGTACGCGCTGATCTACCTGTGGAGCATGTGGGACCCGGCATCGCACACGCGGGCGCTGCCGGCGGGCTTGGTCAACCTGGACACGGGGGCGCGCTACCGGGACCGCGACTTGAATCTGGGCGCGGATGTGCTGGCCGCGATCGAAGCGCACGGGCTGTTTGCCTACCAACGTTTCGACGACCCGGCCGAGGCCCGGCGGCGGGTGCGCGTCGGGGAGTTGGCCTTCATCCTGGAGGTGCCGGCCGACTTCAGCCAACGCGCGGTGCCAGGTGAGGCGCCCGGGGCTGCCAAGCTCACGATCTACACCTCAGAAGGCAACAACTACAGCAGCGCCGGTTTTGCGCGCCGCTTTGCGCCTGAGGTAGCGCAGCGCGTCAACACCATGCTCGGTGAAGCACGCTGGGAACTGGTGCTGAACACCGCGGCCGGCTCGCAACGCAACCTGGACACCTTGCGCCAGGCGCTGGCCGACCTGCACGTTGGTGCCGTCGAACTCCACGCCGGGCTGGGCAAGGCGCGCGACGGCAGTGCCGGCCTGGGTGCAGGCAGCCGCACGGCAGTGGACGGCGCCACCAAGCTGCACGCGGGTGCACAGCAGCTGGCCGAGACGGCGCCGACGCTTACCAGCGGCCTGCGCCAGGTGGGGCCCATGCTGCGTGGACTGGATGCAAGACGTCCGTCAGACACCGATCTGGCCGCGCTGCGCCTGGGCTCGCGGCAGCTTGTAGACGGGCAACGCGAACTCGGCCGTGCGCTGGAGGCCCTGACACGCGGCGGCCGCCAGCTTGATTCCGGACTGAGCGAGCTCAAGACCGCCGTGGACGACGTGCCTCTGTTCGGCAGCCGCCTGGCCGAAGGCATGGCGCCGCTGGAAGACGGTGGCCGCCAATTGGTGAGCGGGCTGGACACGGCGCGCGACGGCAGCGCGCGGTTGCTGCAGGCCGCGCAGCGTGTCGAGGAGGCCGTAGGCAGCTTGATCGAGGGCACCCAGCGCGCCGGCACGTCAGCCAACCTGTGGGCTGCCAGGCTGCCCGAGGACCAGCGCCTGGACAGCTTCATCGAGGGCACGCGCGACCTGTCACGCCACAGCGACGTGCTGGCAGGCGGCCTGCGCCAACTGGGGGCCGGTCAGGAGACGTTCACCGCCGGTCTGGTCAAGTTGCGCGACGGCGCAGGCCGCCTCGGCGTGGGCCTGGAACTGCTGCGCGACAGCCTGCCCAAGGCGGTGGACGGACCCGGCGGCAGCGCGCAGGGGCTGGCCATGTCGGTGGAGCCGGTGGTGGAGGTGGTGGCCCCGGTGCCCAACAACGGCATCGCGCTCACGCCCAATTTCGTGCCGCTGGCGCTGTGGCTGGGCGCGGTGATGGCTGCCTTCCTGGTGCACTTCAGGCGCATCGTGGAGCCCCTGCAAGGCCTGCCGCGTACCGCGCAGGTGCTGGGCAAGCTGCTGCTGCCCGGCACGGCGGTGCTGCTGCAGGCGGTGCTGATGCTGGCCATGCTGGTGGGCGTGCTGCACGTGCCCTTGCCGCAGCCGGGGCTCTTTGCGCTGACGCTGCTGACCGCGTCACTGACCTTCCTGCTCATCGTGTTTGCGCTGGTGCGCCTGCTCGGCGACCTGGGCAAGGTGGTGGCGGTGCTGCTGCTGATCGTGCAGGTCACTGCGGCCGGTGCGCTGCTGCCCATCCAGCTCAACGACGAGGCCTTCCAGGCCATGCACCCCTACCTGCCGTTGACCTGGGTGGTCAGCGCCTTCCGCGCCAGCCTGTTCGGCGCCTTCGACGGTATGTTCTGGCCCCAGCTGGGCGTGGTGGCGGCCATTGCCGCAACCGCCTTGGTGGTGGGCACCCTGGCCGGGCGCTGGCGCGTGATGCCGCTGGCCGACTGGCGGCCGCCGCTGGACATCGAGTAGCGCCTTGGTTCGCCGCTGCGCCGCAGTCTGCTAGCGTCAGCCACCGTTCCAAGAGTCGACATGATGCGCATTCACCCCCTGCTGCTGGCCGCGATGGCCTGTGCCGCCGCGGCCACCAGTCTCGCTCAGACCCCCGGTCCTGAGGCCACGGTCAATGCGCCGCCCGAGTACCGCCAGCCCTCGGCGGCGATGCGCGCGGTGCTCGACGCACCGGTGCTGCCGCAGCACAGCCTGAGCCCCGACCAGACGCTGTTGGCGCTGGTCACGCTGCGGCGCCACCGCCCGCTCGCCGACCTGGCGCGCCCGGTGACGCGCCTGGCCGGCGAGCAGCTGGACGCCAACGCGCGCGGCCGTGCGCTCATCAACCCCATCGAGTCGTTGCTGCTCAAGCCCGTGGCAGGCGGCGTTGAGCGCCCGGTGGTGCTGCCGGCAGGCGGCGGTTTCCACAACCTGCGCTGGTCGCCCGACGGCCGCAACCTGCTGCTGCAGCGGCGCACCGAACAAGGCACCGAGCTGTGGGTCAGCGCGGTCGACCAGCCGCGGCTGCGCAAGCTGCCGGGCCTGCGCCTGAACCAGGTGCTGGAACGCGACCTCGCCTGGGTCGGCGCGGCCGAGTTCATCGTGCCCACCGTGCCCGACAAGCAGGGTGCGGCACCGCGCCAGGACGTGCCCAGCGGCCCCACGGTGCAGGAATCGATGGGTCGCAGGTCGCCCGAACGCACGCTGCAGAACCTGTTGCAGAACCCGGTGGACGACGCGCTGTTCGCGCATCTGTCCACCAGCCAACTGCGCCGCGTGAACCTGGCCACCGGCGCCCACCGCGCCATCGGCGAGCCCGGGCTGTACAGCAGCCTGCAGACCGTGGGCGGCGGCGCGGCGTTGCTGGTCGAGCAACTGTTGCGGCCTTTCAGCTACCAGGTGCCGTGGAGCGAGTTCGCCACGCGCGTCGCGCTGCTGGACAGCGCCAGCGGGCGCGTGCTGCAAGAGCTGGGCACCATCAAGCTCAAGCAGGGCGTGCCGGTGGGCGGTGTCATCACCGGTCCGCGCCAGTACTGGGCCTCACCGCTGGCGGATGGGGCGGTGTACTGGGTCGAAGCGTTGGACGACGGCGACCCGCGCAAGCCCGCCACCCACCGCGACCGCCTGATGCGCCTTCTGCCGCCGTACACGTCGGCGCCGCAGGAAGCGCACCGCACGGCGCACCGGCTCGTCAACCTGGTGCTTGTCGACCTGCCGCAGCGGGCCCTTGTCACCGACTACGACCGCGACCGCGTCTGGGTCACCACCGACCTGGTCGTGCTGGATGGCAGCGCAGCGGCGCAACGCTGGCAAGACCGCAGCCGGCGCGACGCTTACCGCGACCCGGGCACGCCCATGACGCGCACTTTGGCTGCCAACGGCCGCAGCGTGGCACGCATCGACGCCGGTGGCCTGTTGCTGGCCGGCGCTGGTGCCGGGCCGGCGGGCGAGCGGCCGTTCCTGGACCGCTACGACATCGCCACGCGCAGCACGACGCGCCTGTTCCAGGCCAGCGAATCCCACCAGGAGCGCCCCCTGGCCTGGCTGGCCCAGGGCCCGTCGCTGCTGACCAGCCGCGAGACCTTTGCCGAGCCACCCAACCTGGTGCTGCGCAGCGGCCCGGGCCTGGCGCAGATGCAGGCCTTGACGGCCTTCGCCGACCCCACGCCCAGTCTGCGCGGCATCCAGCGCGAGCGGGTGCGCTTCAAGCGCGCCGACGGCGTGGAGCTGTCGTTCTGGCTCTACCTGCCACCGGGCCACCCGGGCAAGAACGCCGGTGATGCGCGGCCGACCTTCGTCTGGGCCTACCCGCAGGAATTCACTGACGCAGGCACCGCCAGCCAGGTCAGCGGCAGCGCCAGCCGCTTCAACAGCTTCGGCGGCACCAACCCCTTGATGTTGCTGCTGGACGGCTACGTCGTGCTGATGGACGCTGCCATGCCGGTGGTGGGCGACCCCAAGACGGTGAACGACAGTTTCATCGAGCAGATCACCGCGAACGCCCAGGCCATCGTCGACCAGGCCGTCGCGCTGGGCGTGACGCAGCGCGACAAGGTGGTGGTGGGCGGCCACAGCTATGGCGCCTTCATGACGGCCAACCTGCTGGCCCACACCGATGTCTTCAAGGCCGGCATCGCGCGCAGCGGCGCCTACAACCGCACGCTGACACCCTTCGGTTTCCAGGCCGAGCGGCGCACGCTGTGGGAGGCGCCGGGCAGCTACCTGAAGCTGTCGCCCTTCCTGGTGGCCGACAAGATCAAGGCGCCCATCCTGCTGATCCATGGCGAATCCGACGACAACCCCGGCACCTTCCCCCTGCAAAGCCAGCGCATGTACCAGGCCCTGGCCGGCACCGGCGGCAGCGTGCGTTTTGTGGCGCTGCCCCATGAAGGCCACGGCTACACCGCGCGCGAAAGCCAGGGGCATGTGCTGTGGGAGATGAGCGACTGGATGCGCCGCCAGGTCGGGCCGGGGGCAGCGCCGGCGCCCTGAGGCCGACCCTGTGGCCGCCGCCGCAGACGACCAGCGCGGCCCGGCTCAACCCTGCAGCACGGCCTCGAAGTGCTCGGCAAAGGACTCCAGGTCGGTGAAGCGGATGAGCCGGTTGTCCACCGTCAGCACACCCTGCTGCTGGAACATCGAGAAAGTGCGGCTGACGGTTTCCAGCTGCAGGCCCAGGAAGCTGCCGATCTCGGCCCGCGTCATGCGCAGGTTGAACGCGCGCGGCGACTGGCCGCGTTCGCTGAAGCGGCGCGACAGGTCCAGCAGGAATGCGGCCACGCGCTCCTGGGCATTCAGGCTGCCCAGCAGCAGCAGCACCCGCTTTGAGCGCACGATCTCCAGGCTGAGCTGGCGGCTGAAGTCATGCTGCAGCGTGGGGTGGCTCTTCATCGCGCCGCTGAGGGAGGCATAGCCGACGGCGCAAACCTGCGTGTCCTCGATGGCCACCACCGTGCTGGCATGTCGGCCGGTCGCCATGCCGTCGAGCGCCAGCACGTCGCCGGCGATCAGGAAACCGATGACCTGGTCGCGACCGCCGGGCAACGCCTTGATCGACTTCATGCTGCCACAGCGCACGGCGTAGATGGCGTGGAACGCGTCGCCTTCGTTGAAGAGGGTGTCGCCCGTGGCCAGACGGCGGCGCGCGAAGACCGTCTTTTCGGTGCCGGGCATGGGCTCGGTGAGCGGTTTGCACGGCGTGCAGAGCTGCCACAGCGGGCAGCGCGTGCAGGCCGGCATCGGCAGCGCCACCACCACGGCTGCAGCGCTGGGCGTGCGTTCGGGTGCGCGTTCGGGCGGGTGGGTCGCCCGTTTGTGCAGGGCGATGGACATCGATGTCTCCTGACGGCGAGGGTGCATCGTTCGCCGGTCTGCGGCGCGGGTCTGTGCGGCAGCGCACGTGCGGCGCGGAGGGCGGTCCACGCGCTGGCGCCTCCTCCCGAATTCAGACGACGTCCGGCCTGCCGCAGCCGCTGCCTAGTCAGCCGTGGGGATGTCCACCCGCCTGCACACCACCACACTGCCTCCACGCTTCTGAATGGAGGCGCTGACGGCGCCACGTCCTGGTGGGCGGTGCCCCGAACTGCATCCAATTCGACCCCTTTCGGAGAATTCCTCATGACAACCCGTGCCCAACGTCATCCGCTGCCCTTGCGCAGCGCACTTCGCCCCGTGGCCCTGGCTGCGGCGCTGTTTTCCGCAAGTGCCGTGCTGACCGCCTGCGGTGGCGGCAGTGAAGAGGCCGCACCGCCGCCACCGCCCGCGCCGCCCGCCACCGTGTCGCAGACGGTGAAGGTGATCGACGGCGCGATACGCGGCGCCATGGTGTGCCTGGACAAGAACGGCAACGCCCTGTGCGACAGCGACGAGCCCAGTGCGGTGACTGCCGCCGATGGGTCGGCCACGCTCACCTTGCCTGCGGGTGACGCCAACAAGTACCCGGTGCTGGCCCTGGTGGGCACCGATGCGGTGGACGCTGACAACGGCCCCGTCACCGTGGCCTTCAGCCTGCAGGCGCCCGCAGACAAGCCGGCGGTCGTGAGCCCGCTGAGCACGCTGGTGGCGTTGCAGGCCGCCGCCGGCAGCCAGACGACGGCAGCCGCCGAACAGGCGGTGCAGGAGGCGCTGGGCCTGGCGGTGTCGCCGCTGGCCGATTTCACGGCCGGCGCGGCGCCTGGCAACGCGACCGCGCAGTCGGCAGCCCGCCTGCTGGTGTTGCTGACCCAGGCACAGGCCACCACCACGGCCGATGCCCGGGCCGCCGACGGCACCCCGCTGGCCCGCGCCGACGTGGCCAAGGCCATCCAGCAGAACCTGTTGACGATGATGCCCAGCCTGGCCACGGCAGTGGCCGACCCCGCCGTGGCCCAAGCCGCATCGCCCGCCGACCAGGCCCGCGCCCTGGCCACCGCAGCCACCACGTTGAACAGCAGCGAAGGGTTGACCGGAACCAGCGTGGCGGCGGCCGTGGCCATGGCCAAGCTGCCGGTTGCGCCAGACGAAGCCAATGCCGCACCCACGGCGGGCCTGACGCTGCGCTGGTTCACCTACACCGACGCCGGCAACTACAACTTCCGTGCCTTCAAGGCCACCGCCGCGCAGAACACGGTGGTGGGCGGCAAGCGCCAGTTCACCGAGTACCGCGAGCAGGCCCGCGCCAGCAATGGCGTCAACACCTTCTACCAGCAGTACGGTGAAGGCTTGAACAACTGGGCCCGCAACCAGGTGGCCTGGACCGGCACCGAGTGGTTCACCTGCCCCAGCGAGCATGTGAACGAGGCCACCGCCTGGAATGCGAGCGGCCGCTCCGAGTCGGTCTACTGCAAGACCAACAGGACCAGCAACGTGCGCAGGGCGCGCGACATCAGCGGCATGAAGATGCTGGACATCGTCAAGGAAATTCGCGCCTACCCGCTCAAGGACACGGCGGGCGACTTTGCTGCCTGGGGGCCTGACCCAGCGGCCCATGCCGCTGCGCTGGCTGGCACCTTCCCGCCCGGGTCCAAGCTGTACTACTACGCCGGCACCGACACGGCGCTGCCCGACGCCTACAACACCACGACCAGCGATTACGTGTTCTTCTACAACGCCGCGGTGGCTGGAGGCAACGCCACCGATTGCAACAAGGTCGGCACCGTCAGCGCACTGCGGTTCCAGGACGACACCGGACTGACGCTGGAAAAGCTGGTGGCGCGCATGACGGGCACGCCCTGTGTCTTCAACCCGCGCAGCACGCCCACCGGCAGCGTGGCCAACGAATGGTGGGGCCAGAGCACCGTCAGCATCGGCGACGTGACCACGCCCTTTGCCGACACCAGCGGCAGTGCGTACTTCAGGAACGGCGTGCAGTCGCTGCGCGCGTCGTTCACCGGCGGCAACGGCGTGAAGTACTGGCTGTGCCCGCGCCGCGCCAGTGACGGGTCGCCCCGCAACTGCGAAGCCGCCGGCAGCGGCAGCTACCGCATCGAGACACTGGGCGACGCTCGGGTGCTGCGCCTGGCCAACCTGCCGGCCTGGGCCACCAGCCTGAGCTACACCCGCAGCATGGTGGAGCGCGACGGCCAGGTCTGGTACGGCTCGCGCGGCAAGCCGGCCACCACGCAGCAGATACGGCCCAACCTGGAAGCCACGAACGCGCTGTTCGCGGCGCTGGGCATCCCGGCAGCGCGCAGCGGGGCCACGCTGACAGCCGACACCCTGCTGCGCGACTACACGCCGCAGCAGGGGCGGGCCAGCGCGGGCGGCACCGGCACCTACAGCCGCGGCGCCTTGGCCTTCATGCCCAACGACAACGCCGGCCTGGTCGGCGCCTGGTCGCTGGCGGCCAGCGACAACTTCATCGTGCAGACGATTTTCTTCTTCCCGGATGGCAGCTACGCGATGGCCGATCCGGTGGGCGACATCGCACCCAACAGCTGCGGCGGCCCCGGCTACGAGCGCGGCACCTACCAGTACAACGCCGCCACCCGGGTCTTCATGGGGCTGACCGCCACGCTGGACACCAACCAGTGCGCGGGCTTGCACGACACGACCAGCAGCGTCAACAACGGCTTCGGGCCGGGAACCACGTTGACGCTGGCCGCAGACGGCAAGTCGATCAGCGTCGCGGACCGGGACGGCGTGTTCACGCTGTTCCGCCAGGGCCGGTAGGGCAGGGCATCGGCGCTACATGCCCTTGAACAAGTGCGCGTACAGCCGGCTGGCGACGAGCTTGTCGCTGCGTCCGGCCAGGGTCAGCGTGACCTTGCCGGACTCTTCGCGCCGCGCCGTGCTGATGCAGCGCGCCTGCACCACGGTGCCGCGGTGGACTTGCCAGAAGCGCTGCGGGTCGAGCTGGGGCAGCAGTTCGCGCAGCGAGGTGCGGATGAGGTGTTCGCGGCTGGCAGTGACGACGCGCACGTACTTGTCGGCAGCCTCGAAGTAGATGACGTCGGACACCGGCACCATGTGCACGAGGTTGCCGACCTGGGCCTGCACCACGTCCAGCAAGGGCGGGCGTTGCGCAGCGGCGGGGGCGGCGGCCGCCAGCAGCGCGCGCAACTGGTCCATGGTGTGTGCCAGTGCGTGGTCGGGCGGGGCGGCAGCGCCGGCAAATGCGGGGTCGGCCGGACGGGTTTGCAGGCGCGCCTGCAACCGCGTCACGCAGGCCTGCAAGCGAACACGGTCCACCGGCTTGACGAGGTAGTCCACTGCCTGCGCCTCGAACGCGGCCAACGCGTACTGGTCGTAGGCCGTCACGAAGACGAGCAGCGGGAAGGGCACGCCGTCGGGCCAGTCCTCGGCCAGGGCCTGCGCCGCTTCCAGGCCGGTGAGGCCGGGCATGCGGATGTCGAGGAAGCACACGTCCGGCTGCAGCGCCAGGGCTTGCGCCACGGCACTGGCGCCGTCGCCGACCTGGGCGGCCACCGTGAGTTCGGGCCACAGCGCGGCCAGGTCGGCTTGCAGGCCGGCGGCCAGCAGGGGTTCGTCTTCGGCGATCAGGCAGCACGGGGTGTTCATCGTCAGACCGCGGGTTGAAGTGCGGTGGTGGCCACGGGAATGCGCAGCGTGACCTGCACGCCGCCATCGGCATCGGGCGCGTCGATCAGCTCCAACTGCGCCCGGGTGCCATACAGGGTGCTCAGCCGTTCACGCGCCTGGGCCACGCCAAAGTGGCTGCCCTCAGCTTGCGCCGACGACGCCGCGGCGGCCAGGCCGATGCCGGTGTCGCGCACAGTCAGCACCAGGTTGTCGGCGTCGAGCCGGGCGCTGACCTCGACGCGGCCGCCTTGCACCTTGGGCTCCAGCCCGTGCTTGATGGCGTTTTCCACCAGCGGCTGCAACAGCAGCGAGGGCACGGGCAGTTCGCGCAGCGCGTCGGGCAGGTCCAGCCGAATCTGCAGCCTTGGGCCCATGCGCACGTCCATCAGCGCCAGGTAATCGGCCACACGTTCGAACTCGGTGGCGAGTGCGTGCTGAGGCGTGCGCGACGCGTTCAGCGTGGCGCGCAGGAAAGTGATCAATCGGTCCAGCATGGCCTGGGCGCGCGCCGGGTCCATGCCGATGAGCACGCGCAGGTTGGCCAGGGTGTTGAACAGCATGTGCGGCTCGAGCTGGCTCTGCAGCAGGCGCAGCTGATTTTCTGCGGCCTGGCGCTGCGCGGCCTCGGCCTGCGCGCGGGCGGCTGACAGGCGTTCGCCCGTGCTCAACACAATGATCAAAACCAGCGTGGCCAGTGCGCTCACGACCAGCGTGAAGCGGGCGTTGTTGTTGTCCAGGTTGAACAGGCTGGGTGAGCTGAAGCCGAACACACTGTCGGCAAGGTGCTGGCCCAACGGCGGGCCGAGCAACAGGCTCAAGGCAGCCGAAGGCAGCACGCCCGTCCAGCCGCTGACGTAGGGGCCGGGCGAGGGCGACAGGCCCCGCAGGCTGCGCAGCTTGTCGTAGCCCCAGGCCTGGGCAAGCCAGCTCAGGTCGTTGATGGCCGTGCAGCTGAGGCCGATGAACACCGAGTAAGTGAGCTGCACGATGAAGCGCCTGCCGCCCAGCGCCAGCAACAGGATGGCAATGGCCAGGCACACGGCCAGCAGCACCAACGCGGTGCGCGGCAGACGCTGACGCCAGCGCTGAAACGCGCTGGCCAGGGCGGTGGTGGGCGCAGTGACGGCGGGGTGCATGGGGTCAGTATCCACCGCAGGGATCACACGCCGACTCGGGGTTGCGACGGGGCGGCGCCGGCAGGCGCGAAACGGGGGTGGTCCGGCGCCGGATGCGGCAGGCTGCTGCGCGCGGGCGCCGGTGCTCAGCCTGGCGCAGCGGCCAACTGGGCGCGGATGGCCTCGACGCGCTTGCGGTTGGCGGCGAAGTCGCCTTCGCCCAGGCGCGATGCCGAGCGCACCTGCACCACCCCGGCAGCAGGGTCGAACCAGAACTCGACGTCGTCGGTGTACTTCATGACTCGGGTCGTGACCGCCACGTGCAGGTAGTCGTCACTGCGTTTGACGACCTCGGCGCCGGGCCAGGTTTTCATCAGCGCTTCGATGCGCGCCAGCGTGGCCGGGCCGTCGCCGCGCAAGGCCAGCGGGGCGACGGTGGCGTAGGCCTGCTGCGGGTGGCCGGGCCACAGGCCGGCCTGGCTGGTGACGCTGTTGGGCGTCTTGGACGGCGGCTTCAAGCGCCCGTCACGCACGCCCAGGTTGTCGGGCGCGCTGCCGCGCAGGAAACCGAACTGGCCGGCCAACACGGCCAGCAGCGTGAGCGCCAGGAAGGTCAAGCCCAGCCATTTGAGAATCGTCAGCGCCATGGCGTGCTCCAGGAGAGTTCGGTGGGCGACCCGTCAGGGCCGCAAAAAAATCAGCGCCGGCGCCCGCCGCCCAGCAGCGAGCCGAGCACGCCGCGGATGATCTCGCGCCCCACGGCCGAGCCCATGCTGCGCATTGCCGAGGCCGCCGCCTTCTCGGCCAGCCCCTCGTGGCGGCCGCCGCGCGGGCCGGTGCTGCCGAAGAGGGCGTCTTTCAAGCCGCCCATCAGGCCGCCGCCGGTGTCGGCCGATGCTGCTGCGGGGCCGCCGGCCAGTCCGGGCAGATTGCGTGCGGCGCTCGCGGCCGGCGCCTGCCCTGCGGCGGGCGGGGCGCCCTTGATCTTCTCGTACGCCGATTCGCGGTCGACCACCTTCTCGTAAGTGCCCGCCACCAGCGAACTGGCGATGAGCGCCTTGCGCTGCTCGGGCGTGATCGGGCCGATCTGGCTGCCCGGCGGCAGCACGTAGACGCGTTCGGTCACGCTGGGCCTGCCCTTGGCGTCGAGAAAGCTCACCAGGGCCTCGCCCACGGCCAGCTCGGTGATGGCGGTGGCCATGTCGCCGATGGAAGGGTTGGCGCGCATGGTCTCTGCCGCGGCCTTCACCGCCTTCTGGTCGCGCGGCGTGAAGGCGCGCAGCGCGTGCTGCACGCGGTTGCCCAGCTGCGCCAGCACGGTGTCGGGCACGTCCAGCGGGTTCTGCGTCACGAAGTACACGCCCACGCCCTTGCTGCGCACCAGGCGCACGACGAGCTCGATGCGCTCGGTCAGCGCGGCCGGCGCGTCCTTGAACAGCAGGTGGGCTTCGTCAAAAAAGAACACCAGCTTGGGCTTCTCAAGATCGCCCACCTCGGGAAGAAGTTCGAACAGCTCCGACAGCATCCACAGCAGGAAGGTGGCGTACAGGCGCGGCGCGTTCATCAGCTGGTCGGCGGCCAGGATGTTGATGACCCCCTTGCCGTCGACGGTCTGCATGAAATCGCTGATGTCGAGCATGGGCTCGCCGAAGAACTTGTCGCCGCCCTGTTCCTCGATCTGCAACAAGCCGCGCTGGATGGCGCCCACGCTGGCTGCGCTGATGTTGCCGTACTCGGTGGTGAACTGCGCGGCGTGCTCGCCCACGTACTGCAGCGCGGCGCGCAGGTCCTTCATGTCCAGGATGAGCAGGCCGTTGTCGTCGCAAATCTTGAACACCAGGCTGAGCACGCCGGCCTGGGTGTCGTTCAGCGCCAGCATGCGCGTCAGCAGCAGCGGGCCCATGTCGCTGACGGTGGCGCGCACCGGGTGGCCGCTGGCACCGAACACGTCCCACAGCGTGGCCGGGCAGGTCAGCGGTGCGGGCGTGTCCAGCCCGCGCTCCTTCAACACCGCGGCCAGTTTGGGGCTGATGCTGCCGGCTTGTGTGATGCCGGTGAGGTCGCCCTTCACATCGGCCATGAACACCGGCACGCCGATCTTGCTGAAGTTCTCGGCCAGCGTCTGCAAGGTGATGGTCTTGCCGGTGCCGGTGGCGCCGGTGATCAGGCCGTGGCGGTTGGCCAGCGCGGGCAGCAGTTCGCACAGGATGTCGCCACGCTGGGCGACGGGGAGGGGGTCGGACATCGGGGCGGTCTCCGGGGTGTGAAAAAACGGTGGGCGCTCAGGTAGCGGCGGCCTGGGCCGTCAGCTTGTCCAGGCTGCCCTGGCACCAGCTGCGGTCGTCCTCGTCCAGGTCGGTGAAGGCGGCGCGCGCATGCGCCAGGGTGGTTTCGGCGTCGGCGCTGTGGGCCGCGCGGGCCACCACGGCCAGCGCCTCCCAGGCGAAAAAGCGTTCCAGTGCCGGGGCGGATTCGCGCCGCACGGTGTCCAGACAGGCCTGGGCATGCTGACGCGCCTGGGCCAGGTCGCCGGCTTGCACCCAGGTCATGGCCAGCCTGTACTCGGCACGTTCGGTCTCCAGCCAGCCGCCGGCGATGGCCCAGAAGCGCCGGCCGGTTTGCGCGGCCAGGATCATCAGCTCGACCTCTTCCGCGCTGCGCCCGGCCTTCTCTTCCAGCGTGCCGGCCAGGTTGTTGCCGGCGACGGCCAGCGCGCGGTGGGCGGGGTCTTCTGGCGGCAGCTGCGCGGCGTCAGAGCGGGCCAGCGCGTCCTGCAGCAGTTGCATGGCGCGCGGGGTCTGTTGCTCGGCCAGCGCGGCGGCGGCCAGGGCGGTGACGCGAATGGCCTCTGACGCCGTCATCTGCCCACGCGGGTCAGTCTGCCCAGCGCACAAGGCCAGGCTGGCCTGGCAGCGCTGCACGGCTTGCGCGCCAGGTTCGCCGGGCATGCAGACCGGGTGCGCAGCCAGGGCCCGCAGGGCGGCCAGGCCATCGTCCCAGCGGCCCAGGTGTTCGCCAAACACGTGGTGCACCAACTGGGCCAGCGGGGCCACGTGGGCCGGCTCGTTCACGCGTGCCAGGCCTTGAGTTGCCAGGCGCTCTGCCACGGCGGCGGGTTGGGTTGCGTGATCGTCCCAGGCCTGGGTGGCGAAGTTCGTGAAGCTCATGGCGACCCTTTCAAGGTGGTTGAACCGTGTGAGTTCTGTGGCACTCAAGTCCGCTGGCCGGTGGCCGATATTGAAACACGGCCAGTCACGCCGCCGGCCCGCCGGGCCACTTCTTCCACCCCGTCCCCAACCAAGGCCCCGCCATGAAATTCAGCCTGCTTGCCTGCGCCACTGCCGCCCTCCTCGCCGTCGGTGCGGCCCACGCCAACGACCCCAAGGCCACCATCGCCGACTTCGACACCCGCCTGGCCAAGATCGGCGCGCCCAAGATCGAGGGCACCGAGGACGTCGGTGGCAAGACGGTGCCGGCCATCTTCTTTGGCGACCGCAAGATCAACAATAACAACGACGTGGTCGACGCCATCCGCAAGGCGCACTCGGCCACGGCCACCGTCTTCGTCAAGGACGGTGATGAATTCGTGCGCGTCAGCACCAACGTGCTCACGCCCGAAGGCAAGCGCGGCGTGGGCACGGCCCTGGCACGCAACGCCGCGTACGCGTCGGTGACCCAGGGCAAGCAGTTCTGCGGCCCCATCGACGTGCTGGGCACGGCCTACGACGCTTGCTACAACCCGATCAAGGACGCAGGCGGCAAGGTCATCGGTGTCAGCTACGTCGGCCACAAGAAGTAGGGCCCGGGTCGAGTCCCAAGCACCCTGCCCTGCACGAACCCCTGGAGCCCACATGATGCGACTCTTCTCGAACTTTTTGGCCAGCTTGGGCCGGCTGACGGTGGGTACCCAACTCACGGTGGGTTTTGCTGTCGTGCTCTTGTTTACCTGCGCCCTGGGCGCGGTGGCGATCGTCGGGCTGTCGCAGGTCAACGCCCAGGCTTCATCGCTCGACGGAAGGTGGTTGCACGGCGTGGGCCACCTGGCGACGATGCGCAACGCGCTGGCCGAGTCGCGCGAGGTCGAGGTCAAGCACAGCAAGACCGCTGACAAGAGCTACCACGGTGAGTACGAAGACAAGATGGCCGCGTCCAACAAAGACGTGGCGACATCTTTGGCTGCCTACAAGGCGGTGCTGGGCACCGACCAGGCCGAGCTCGATCTGATGGCCAAGCTGGACAAGGGCTGGGCGGCCTACACCCAGGCCCAGCAGAAGGTGGTGGCCCTGGGGCGCGACAAGAAGCAGATGGACGCGGCCGACATCAGCGAGGGGCTGGGCAGTACGGCCTTCGACGACACGATGGGCGCGCTGACCGGGTTGACCCGATTCGGCTTCGACGGCGGCAAGGCTGCGGCGGTCGATGTGCATGCCGTGTACGAGAACGCCAAGATCGTGGTGGCGGCCTTGCTGGGCACGGCGCTGTTCCTGGGCATGGGCCTGGCCTGGGCCATCACGCGGCACCTCATGAGGCAGCTCGGTGGTGAACCCGCGATGGCCGTCAGCATCCTGGGCTCGGTGGCCGAGGGCGACTTGAGCACCGTCGTGCCCTTGCGTGCCGGCGACAGCAGCAGCTTGATGGCGCGCCTGGCCGCCATGCAGCGCAGCCTGTCGGACACCGTGAGCCAGGTACGCAGCGGCTCAGAGGGCGTGGCCACGGCCAGCTCGCAGATCGCCCAGGGCAACCAGGACCTGTCCAGCCGCACCGAGCAGCAGGCCAGTGCCCTGCAACAGACGGCAGCCACCATGGACGAACTGGGCAGCACGGTGCGCAACAACGCTGAC
>JANNWL010000229.1:0-19824 GCA_031414735.1 Burkholderiales bacterium
CAGCCGTTGAACCCAGACATTGGCCACCGCCGCCGACCGCCGCACATCGCCGCCCAGCACCGCCCAAACACTGTCCATCACCGCCCAAACACTGCCCACCATCGCCCACCATGTCGATCCCCGTTCCCCACGCCACCCTGCCGCTGGGCGGCCGCCACATCGTGCTGGGCCTGTCGGGCGGCATCGCTTGCTACAAGAGTGCCGAGCTGGTGCGCCTGCTCACCCAGGCCGGCGCCAGTGTGCAGGTGGTGATGTCCGAGGCCGCCTGCCAGATCATCACGCCGGTGACGATGCAGGCGCTGTCGGGCCAGCCGGTGGTGCTGAGCCAGTGGGACGCGCGCGAGCCCAACAACATGGCCCACATCAACTTGAGCCGCGAGGCCGACGCCATCCTGGTGGCGCCGGCATCGGCCGATTTCATTGCCCAGCTGGTGCACGGCCGGGCCGGTGATTTGCTCAGCCTGCTGTGCCTGGCCCGGCCGATGGCCCGCTGCCCGCTGCTGCTGGCCCCGGCCATGAACCGCGAGATGTGGGACCACCCGGCCACGCGGCGCAATGCCGCCCAGGCGGTGGCCGACGGCGCGCTGCTGCTGGGCCCGGGCAGCGGCAGCCAGGCCTGTGGCGAGACCGGTGACGGCCGCATGCTCGAAGCCGAGGAACTGCGCGACGCGTTGATCGCGTTCTTCCAGCCCAAAGTGCTGGCCGGCCGCTCGGTATTGGTGACCGCAGGGCCCACCTACGAGGCCATCGACCCGGTGCGCGGCATCACCAACCTGTCGTCTGGCAAGATGGGTTTTGCCATGGCCCGCGCCGCGCAAGAGGCCGGCGCCCAGGTCACGCTGGTGGCCGGCCCGGTGCACTTGCCCACACCGGCCGGCGTGTTGCGCATCGACGTGCAAAGCGCCCAGCAGATGTTCGACGCCGTGCTGCCGCTGGCGCCGTCACACGGCGTGTTCGTGGCCACGGCGGCGGTGGCCGATTGGCGCCCGGTGGCGGCGGCAGGCCAGAAGATCAAGAAAGACGGCTCGGGCCAGGTGCCGGCGCTGGCCTTCACCGAGAACCCTGACATCCTGGCGGCAGTGGCGCGCCTGGGCGCCGGCCCGTACTGCGTGGGTTTTGCCGCCGAGAGCCATGACCTGGCCCGCCATGCGCGCGAAAAGCGGCAACGCAAGGGCGTGCCGCTGATCGTCGGCAACCTGGGGCCTGCCACCTTTGGCCGCGACGACAACCGCCTGTTGCTGGTCGACGCCGGCGGTGAACGTGAATTGCCCACCGCCGACAAGCTGAGCCTGGCGCGTGAACTGGTGCGCGACATCGCCGCGCGGCTGCAGGCCAAGCCATGACCCCCATCGACCTGAAGCTGCTCGACCCCCGGCTGGCTGACCTGCTGCCGGCCTACGCCACACCGGGCAGTGCTGGGCTGGATTTGCGCGCCTGTCTGGACGCGCCACTGGTGATCGCGCCCGGCCAGACCGTGCTGATCCCCACCGGCCTGGCCCTGCACATCGCCGACCCCGGCCTGGCGGCGATGGTCTTGCCACGGTCTGGCCTGGGCCACAAACACGGCATCGTGCTGGGCAACCTGGTGGGGCTGATCGACAGCGACTACCAGGGCCCGCTGATGGTGAGCTGCTGGAACCGCGGCAGCGCGCCGTTCACCATCGAGCCGATGGAGCGCATTGCGCAGATGGTCATCGTGCCCGTGGTGCAGGCGCAGTTCCGGGTCGTCGACGAGTTCGACAACTCGGCGCGCGGCAGTGGCGGTTTCGGCTCGACCGGGCGCGGTTGACCGGCCGCCCGGGCGAGGTCAGTGCAGTGCCTGCCCGCCCGGTGGCGTGCTGCCTGCCAGCACCGCCAGCGGTGAACTGCCCAGGCTGCCAGCCTCGATCTCGGCGTCGGTGGCCTCGCGCACGTCCACCACCTTCATGTCCAGCCGCAGCGCCATGCCGGCCAGCGGGTGGTTGGCGTCCAGCACGACGTGGGACGCGTAGATCTCGGTCACCAGGTACACCGCATCCGCCGGCATGTCGGGCGTGACACTGCCGGCCGGCAAGCCCTCGAAGGCCATGCCGGTGACCAGTTCGTCGGGGAACAGCGCGCGTGCCTCAAAGCACACCAGATCGGCCTTGTAGTCGCCGAAGGCATGCTCGGGCTCCAGATGCACCTGCAGGCTGTCGCCGGGGCCGTAGCCAGTCAGGGCCTCTTCGACCTTGGCCAGCAGGTCGGTGCCGCCGTAAAAAAACTCGACCGGCTCGGCCAATTCGTCGATGGGGCGGTTCTGCCCGTCAGTGAGCTTCCAGGTCAGGCTGACCACGCAGGGGGCTGAAATCGTCATCCGGGAATGATGGCACAGGCCCGTTCGGCCAGAATGCTGCGATGGATGTCGACACCGCTTTGCCCTTGCTCGGCGGCCTCACGCCGGCCGCTTTCATGCGCCGCCATTGGCAGAAGAAGCCGCTGCTGGTGCGCCAGGCCTGGCCCGGGGTGCAGCCGCCGCTGGGGCGTGCAGCCCTGTTCGAGTTGGCCAGCAACGTAGGCGTCGAGTCACGTCTGGTGCAGTTCAAGGGCGATCGCTGGCGGGTGCGCCCGGGCCCGTTGCCGCGCCGTGCCCTGCCGGCCGCGCGGCTGGCCGGATGGACGCTGCTGCTGCAGGGCCTGGATCTGCACGTGGCCGCTGCGCATGAGATGTTGTCGCGGTTTCGATTTGCGCCCGACGCGCGTCTGGACGACCTCATGATGTCCTGGGCCAGCGACGGCGGCGGGGTCGGTCCGCACCTGGATTCCTACGACGTGTTCCTGCTGCAGGTCCACGGGCGCCGCCGCTGGCGAGTGGGCCGGGTGGCTGATCCGTCCTGGCAGCCGGGCCAGCCGCTGAAGATCCTGCAGCACTTCGAGCCCGAACACGACTGGGTGCTCGAGCCCGGCGACATGCTCTACCTGCCGCCAATGTGGGGCCACGACGGCACGGCGGTGGGCAGCGACTGCATGACCTGCTCGGTGGGTTTCAGGGCGCCGGCTGCCGTGCCGCTGGCGGCCGAGTTGCTGCAGCGCGTGGCCGATGACGCTGCTGATGAGGCGTCGGCCTTGTACCGCGACCCCGCACAGCCCGCCACGGCCACGCCGGGGGCCGTGCCCGCTGAGTTGCAGGCCTTCGCACGCGCGGCGGTAGAGCGCCTGGTGGCGCGCCCGGGCGAGATCGAGCGGGCGCTGGGCGAGGTCTTCAGCGAGCCCAAACCGCAGGTCTGGTTCGAGGCCGGCACGCAGCGCACAGCAGGCGCTGGCGTGTCCCTGGCCGCAGCCACGAGGATGTTGTACGACGAGCGCCACGTGTTCATCAACGGCGAGTCGTTTCGCGCTGGCGGGCGCGACGCGCGCCTGATGCGCCGCCTGGCCGACGAGCGCCGCCTGCCCGGGCGGGACTGTGAGCAGCTGAGCGCAGCAGCGCGCGACTTGCTGGACGAATGGCACCAGCACGGTTGGCTGGTCGGCTGTGCCGAATGAACGGGCTCCCGACCATCACGTCGCGGGCCGAGTTCGGCGGCGCCATCGCCTGGGGCGTGCAGGCGGCGGTCGAGAGAGAGTCCCGCCGGCTGTGGTTCACCGACCCGCACTTTGCCGACTGGCCGCTGGACGATCCGGCCCTGCTGGCCAGCTTGACCGCCTGGCTGCGCCTGCCGCAGCGTCGGCTGGTGCTGCTGGCCGAAAGCTACGACGAGGTGGTGCGCTTCAAACCCCGTTTCGTCGCGTGGCGCCGCCTGTGGGCCCATGCCGTCGAGGCCTGGTCGCCGCAGGATCTGCCGGCCGACCTGCCGACCTCGCTGCTCGACGATGGCCCGGTGTGCGTGGTCGTGGCCGACCGTGTGCATTGGCGCGGCCGCTGCTCCGTCGACCCGCGCGAAGCACAGCGGCGTCGCCAGGAGATTGACGCGGTTTTGCAACGTTCAGAGACCGCGTTTCCGGTGAACAACCTGGGGCTCTAGGGATTGCCCTAGGTCGGGCTATACTTGAAGGCTTGACGCGCCCGGGCCCACGCCCAGCGTCATGTTGCGATGGGTCTCTGAGAGTATTCGAAGAGCGCCCTGCAGAGCTCGAATCCCGACCCGCATCTTGACCCATTACTCCTGAGGACACACATGAACAAATCGCTCGTTTTGGCTTCGCTGGTTGCCGCCCTGTCACTCGCCGCCTGCGGCAAGAAGGAAGAAGCTGTTGTGCCGGCTCCCGCGCCTGTCGCCGCGCCGGCCCCCGTGGCTGCTGCGGTTGACGCTGCTGCCTCGGCTGCTTCCGCAGTTGCCGGCGCCGCCGACGCAACGGCTTCTGCCGCTGCCGGCGTTGCCACGATGGCCAAGGACGCTGCCGCCAAGGCTGCCGACGCCGTCAAGAAGTGACCTGACGGCGCCGACTGGCGCTGTGAACGGAAAAAGGCCACCTTGCGGTGGCCTTTTTCATTGGTGCGTCGGCACCCCGCTTGGGGATCGCCGCAGTGACGGGGCCGGTCAGCGCAGTTCGCGCAGCAGCAGGTTGGCAATGTTCTTGCCGTTTTCGCCGCTGTCCGGGGCACCGGCCGAGGTCAGTACCGATACCTGGGTCTTGCCGCCTGCGGCCTTCAGCGACACGCGGTAGCGCACCGGCGTCAGTGACGATGAACTGCTGCTGAACAGCTTGGCAAAGAAGCCGGGCTCTTCCTTGCCGGCCGACTTGGGGTCGACGTAGCGCACGTAGTACAGGCCGCCGGCGCGGTCGCGGTCTTCGACCGTGAAGCCGCTGCGGTCGAGCGCCAGGCCGACGCGGCGCCAGGCTCGGTCCAGGCTGTCGTCGACCTCCACCGTGGGTGCCGGTTGGCCGTCGAGGAGACGGGCCCGCGGTGCACCGTCGCTCGCGGCACTGACAGCCGCCAAGGCCTTGGCCTGTTCTTCCTTGGGCGCCAGTGCCACCATCATGCGGCTGAGCATCTCGGCCTCGAGCTGGGTGTCGCTGGGCCGAGCGCGCCAGGTCGTGGCCTCGCGGCGCTCACCGACGAAGACCTCCTCGGCGCCGCGGTGACTGACAAAGACTTCGCTGCCCTTGTCTGTGCGCTCGATACGGGTGCGGAACAGGTCGCGCTCGCCGGTGTCGTACAGGTTGCCCACGAGACGGCCGAGGGTGTTGCGAATCACGTCGTTCGGCAGCTTGGCGCGGTTTTCAGCCCAGTTGGTTTCCATCACGCCAATCCGCGCTTCTTCCACAGCCAATACAAAGCCGCGCTGCTCCCAGAAGGCCTTGAGCTGTGGCCACAGCTGCTCCGGCGTTTGCGGCACCACCAGCCAGCGGGTCTGGCCGTCGCGCTCGACGCGGATGTCACCGCGCGCCAGCACGGCGACTGCCGGCGCGGCAGCCAGAGCCGGCTGCCCCGAGCCTGCGTTGGCCGCGGTCGATGCACTGATCACGCCACCTTGCGCCTGAAAGCGACCGTCGCGCGCGAGCTGGCTCAGGTCCGGGGGCACCTCCAACGGCTTGGCCTTGACCGTGGCGGACTTGTAGTCGACGGTGCTGCCGGAAAACGGGTCCAGCACGGTGCAGCCGCCCAGCACTGTGGCGAGCGCCAAGGTGCTCAGGCGCAGGGGGGTCGGGGAAAGCAGGGAGTTCACGTTCGGGTCTCCGGCGCGGTCTTGTCGATCGACCGCAGGATGGCTGATGAAGGGAGGGGCTCGGCGAGCCAAGGTCAGCCGGGCAGGCCGCTGTCGCGCAGAGCCTGCCGCACGAGAGTCTGGCCGTCTGGGGTCAAAGGCAACAGGGGCAGCCTGACGGAGGTCCCGCAACGGCCCATCCGGGACAGTGCCCATTTGGTCGGGGCCGGGCTGGGCTCGCAGAAGAGCTGCTTGTGCAGCGGCAGCAGGTGCAGGTGGATCTCGCGGGCACGCCGCACGTCGCCCTCGATCGCGGCCATGCACATCTCGTGCATCAGGCGGGGCGCCACATTGGCGGTGACGCTGACGTTGCCATGTCCGCCCAACAGCATCAGGGCCACGGCGGTGGAGTCGTCGCCCGAGTAAATGGAGAAGCCCTTGGGCGCCTGCTTGATGAGCCAGCCCGCACGCTCGATATCACCAGTGGCTTCTTTCACGCCGACGATGCCCGGCACCTGGGCCAGGCGCAGCACGGTCTCGGGCTGCATGTCGGCCACCGTGCGGCTGGGCACGTTGTAGAGCACCAGTGGCAGGTCCACCGCCTCGGCCACCGCGCAGAAGTGGCGGTAGATGCCTTCCTGCGAGGGTTTGTTGTAGTAGGGCACGACCGACAGTTGGCAGTCGGCACCCACCTGCTTGGCGAAGCGGCTGAGTTCGATGGCCTCGGCCGTGTTGTTGGCGCCAGTGCCAGCCATCACCGGCACGCGGCCGGCAGCGTGTTCGACGGCGACGCGGATGACCTCGCAGTTCTCGGCCATGGTGACGGTGGGCGATTCGCCCGTCGTACCGACCACGCCGATGCAGTCCGTGCCTTCAGCGATGTGCCAGTCGATCAGGCCGCGCAGGCTGTCGAAGTCGATGCGGCCGTCCTCGGTCATCGGGGTGACCAGGGCGACGATGCTGCCAAACAGGGGTTTCATTCGAGTCGGGTTCCGGGCAATTTGCTGAGTTTAGCCGGCTGCCCCTGCGGGTCGAGCCAGCGGCAGTCCGTCGGCGCCGCCAGCCACCGCGACCAGCCGCTGCACGCGCCGCAGCGGGCCGCTTTCCAGGCCGTCTTCATAGGCCACCACCTGCATGCCAGCGAAGGCCTGGAGCAATTCGCCAGGCTGCAGCAGGAAGTCCGGCCGCGACGGCCTGCCGATGAGATGCTGGCCGTGGGCAAAGGTTTCGTAGACCAGCACGCCGCCGTCGCTCAACGCCGCGCGCAGGGCCGGCCACAGCGGCCGCCAGAGGTAGTGGGTGACGGCGACCGCGTCGAAGCGCCGGCCCGGAAGCGGCCAGGGGGACGCTTCGAGGTCGGCCACCACGATCTCGGCCACGGTGCGCAAGGGCTCGGTAGCCGCGGCGTCGCGGTCGATGCCGGTTACTGCAAAGCCCTGGTTGGCCAGCCAACGCACGTGGCGACCGCTGCCGCAGGCCACGTCGAGCACCGTGCCTTGGGGCCGCAGCAGGTGGGCGAAGCGGACCAGCCAGGCCGAGGGCGGCGCAGTGTCGTGGCTCAAAAGCAGGCCCAGAAACGGCTTGCCAGGTCGACCGCGAAGTGCGGGCTGAGATACGCCGCAAACACGGCGGCCAGCGCGGCGGCCGCTGCCGTCCACCCGACCGCCTTGACCAGCCCGCGCCTCATACCGGCTGGGCCAGTGGCCGGTGGATGGGCGACTCACGCACCGGCAAGTTCACCAGCGCCGCGAACAGGCCCAGCGTCACGGCGATCCACCACATCGGCGTGTAGCTGCCGGTGGCGTCGTACAGCTTGCCGCCCAGCCAGGCGCCCATGAACGAGCCGATCTGGTGGCTCAGGAATACAAATCCGCTGAGCATGGACAGGTACCTGACGCCGAAGATCTGCGCCACGATGGCATTCGTGGCGGGCACCGTCGACAGCCACAGCACGCCCATGACCGAGGCAAAGACATACACGCTCCACGGCTTGAGCGGCAGCAGCACGAAGAGCGCGATGGCCACGCTGCGCAGTGTGTAGATACCGGCCAGGATGTGCCGCTTGGCCAGGTGGGTGGCGAGCATGCCGGCGCCATAGGTGCCCAGCACGTTGAACAGGCCGATCAGCGCCAGCGCGGTGGTGGCCACGCTCGGGCCCAGGCCGTGGTCCTTGAGATAGCTGGGCAGGTGCACGCCTATGAACACCAGGTGGAAGCCGCACACGAAGTAGCCCGCCATCAGCAACCTGAAACTCTTGTAGCCAAAGGCCTCGCGCAGGGCCGCCGCCACGCTTTGCTGCGGGCCGGCCGAGTGGTCCAGCGGCGTTTCCTTCAAGCCCCAGGCCAGCGGCAGGATGGCCAGCGCCATGCCGGCCAGCACGAACAGGGCGCTTTGCCAGCCCCAGGTGCCGATCAGCCAGTTCTCCACCGGCACCATCAGGAACTGCCCGAACGAGCCAGCCGCCGCCGCCATGGCCATGGCCCAGGCGCGCTTCTCGGGCGGCGTGTTCCGTGCGATGACGCCGAAGATCACCGCATAGGTGCAGCCTGATTGGGCCATGCCGATCAGCAACCCCGCCGTCCCGGTAAAGCCCGCACCCGTGGTGGCCAGCGCCATGCCCACCAGCCCGGCCGCGTACAGCGCGCCCGACACGAGCAGCACGCGGAAGGCGCCGACCTTGTCGGCCCACATGCCGGCCAGCGGCCCGGCCAGGCCAAAGGCCAGGTTCTGCACCGCCATGGCGAACGAGAAGGTCTCGCGCGACCAGCCCCGCTCCATCGTCATGGGTTGCAGCCACAGGCCAAAGCCATGGCGGATGCCCATGCTCAGCGTGACGACCAGTGCGCCGCACAGCAGCACCTGAGACATCGACAGCCGGGGCGGCGTGGAAGCGGCGTTCATTCGCCGATTGTCTTGGAAAACGCTGCAAGCGCCCGGTGCGGCGGCCTATACAGTGGCAGCAGACTCAGGAGTGGCAGATGAAGGTCTTGGTGCTCGGCGGCGGTGTGATCGGTGTGTCGGTGGCGTACTACCTGGCGCGCGCCGGCCACGAGGTGGAGGTGGTCGACCGCCAGAGCGGCCCGGCACTGGAAACCAGCTTCGGCAACGCCGGCGAGGTCTCGCCTGGCTACAGTGCGCCGTGGGCCGGTCCGGGCGTGCCCTTGAAGGCCATCAAGTGGATGTTGATGCAGCACAGCCCGCTCGTCATCTGGCCGATCCTGGACCCGGCCATGTGGCGCTGGGGCGCGATGATGCTGGCCAACTGCACGGCCAAGGCCTACGCGCTGAACAAGAGCCGCATGGTGCCCATCGCCGAGTACAGCCGCGACTGCCTGAAGGCCCTGCGCGCGGAGACCGGCATTCAGTACGACGACCGTGCCCAGGGCACGCTGCAACTCTTCCGCACGCAAAAGCAGCTCGACAGCATTGGCGACGATGTGGCCATCCTGCGCCAGTACGGCGTACCCTTCGAGGTGCTGGACCGCGCCGGGTTCTGCCAGGTTGAACCCGCGCTCAAGCTCACCCAAGAAAAGTTTGTCGGCGCCTTGCGCCTCCCCGGCGACGAGACCGGCGACTGTTTCAAGTTCACTTGCCGCCTGGCCGACATGGCCGCAGCCCTGGGCGTGAAGTTCCGCTGGAACACGCGCATCTATGCACTGCAGGTGGGGGGTGGCGCCATCACCGGCGTGTTCACTGACGCCGGCCTGCTGACCGCCGACCGCGTGGTGGTGGCGCTGGGCAGCCACTCGCCCGGCCTCCTGTCGCCTGTGGGTGTGCGCATCCCCGTGTACCCGGTGAAGGGCTATTCCATCACCGTGCCCATCACCGACGCGCAGTACGCGCCTGAATCCACCATCATGGACGAGACCCACAAGGTGGCGGTGACGCGCCTGGGCGACCGTATCCGCGTGGGTGGCACGGCCGAACTCGCCGGCTACAGCCTGAACCTGCGCGAGGCCCGACGCGACACGCTGAACCACGTCGTCACCGACCTCTTCCCGCGCGGCGGCGACGTGAGCAAGGCCACGTTCTGGTGCGGCCTGCGCCCGATGACACCCGACGGCACGCCCATCATCGGCAAGACTCCCGTCGACAACCTGCTGCTGGCTACCGGCCACGGCACGCTGGGTTGGACCATGGCCGCAGGCACCGGGCGTGTCATTGCCGACATCGTCTCGGGCAAGCCGCCCGACATCGACATCACCGGCCTGGGCATGGCCCGCTATGGTTGAACGCCCAATCAGCCTGCAGGTCAGGCACCTGCACGACGTGCCCTGGCACACGCCTGGCGTGGCCGAGCTGATCCACCGCGCGTTCTGGACCGACAAACCCGGCGCCACGGCCGACGGCATGCAGACCCGCCTGGCCACCGCCGACCACGCGGACCGCCTGCCGCTGTCGCTGGTGGCCTTGCACGGCGGGCAGCCGCTGGGCGTGGTCAACCTGGTGGACAACGACGACGAGAGCCGCCCTCAATGGAAACCCTGGCTGGCCGGCATGGTGGTGCACAAGGCCTGGCGCGGGCGCGGCGTGGGTTCGGTGCTGGTGCGCGAACTGCTGGAACACGCCCGCCGCCTGGGCCTGCCGCGCGTCTACCTGGGCACCGACGGCCCGGGCTTTTACGCCCGGCTGGGCGCCGTGGAGCAGGAGCAGGCGAGCGAGAACTTCTGGTTCATGCGCTTCGACCTGTGAACCGGCCTCTGCGGGTGGCTCCCTAGAATCGACCGCATGCCTTCAGTTAAAACTTCAGTCAAACAGAACACTACCTACGCCGAAGCCTCGATCCGCGTGCTCAAGGGCCTGGAGCCCGTGAAGCAGCGGCCCGGCATGTACACGCGCACCGAGAGCCCCCTGCACATCGTGCAGGAGGTCATCGACAACGCCGCCGACGAGGCCCTGGCCGACCAGGGCAAGCGGATTGCCGTCACGCTGCACGCCGATGGCTCGGTCAGCGTCGACGACGACGGCCGCGGCATCCCCTTCGGCCTGCACCCCGAGGAAGGCGTGGCGGTGCTCGAGATCGTCTTCACCCGCTTGCATGCCGGTGGCAAGTTCGACAAAGGCGCGGGCGGCGCCTACAGCTTCAGCGGCGGCCTGCACGGCGTGGGCGTGAGCGTGACCAACGCGCTGGCGCGCCGGCTGGAAGTGACCACCTGGCGCGAAGGCCAGGCCGCCACGCTGGTGTTTGGCGGTGGTGACGTGATCGAGCCACTGCTGCTGCGCAAGGCCACCGCCTCAGAGCGTCGCCACGGCACGCGCGTCCGCGTCTGGCCCGATGCCAAGTACTTCGAAAGCGCCGAGCTGCCCCGCGCAGAACTCGTGCACCTGCTGCGCAGCAAGGCCGTGTTGATGCCGGGCGTGACGGTGTCCTTGCAGGTCGAGAAGACCGGCGAGACGACGACCTGGCTTTACCAGGGCGGTCTGCGCGACTACCTGAGCCAGGGCCTGTCGGCCGACCCGGTCATCCCGCTCTTCGAAGGCAGCCAGTACGCGACTGCGGGCGAGACCGAGAATTTCGCCGAAGGCGAGGGCGCAGCCTGGTGCGTGGCCTTCACCGACGACGGCGCCACGCTGCGCGAGAGCTACGTCAACCTGATCCCGACGGCGGCCGGTGGCACGCACGAGTCGGGCCTGAAGGACGGCCTGTTCGGCGCCATCAAGAACTTCATCGACATGCACGCGCTGCTGCCCAAGGGCGTGAAGCTGATGCCCGACGACGTGTTCTCGCGCGCCAGCTTCGTGCTCAGCGCCAAGGTGCTGGACCCGCAGTTCCAGGGCCAGATCAAGGAAAAGCTGAACTCGCGCGACGCGCTGCGATTGGTCTCGGCCTACGTCAAGCCGGCGCTCGAGCTCTGGCTGAACCAGCATGTGGACTTGGGGCGCAAGCTGGCCGAACTCGTCATCCGCCAAGCCCAGACGCGCCAGCGCGCCAGCCAGAAGGTCGAGAAGCGCCGCGGCTCGGGCGTGGCCGTGCTGCCGGGCAAGCTGACCGATTGCGAGAGCCGCGACCTGCTGCACAACGAGGTCTTCCTGGTCGAAGGCGACAGCGCCGGCGGCAGCGCCAAGATGGGCCGTGACAAAGAGACGCAAGCCGTGCTGCCGCTGCGCGGCAAGGTGCTCAACACCTGGGAGGTCGAACGCGACCGGCTGTTTGCCAACACCGAGATCCACGACATCGCCGTGGCCATCGGCGTCGATCCGCACGGCCCCGCCGACAGCCCCGACTTCAGCGGCCTGCGCTACGGCAAGGTCTGCATCCTGAGCGATGCCGACGTCGATGGATCGCACATCCAGGTGCTGCTGCTGACGCTGTTCTTCCGCCACTTTCCGAAGCTCGTCGAACGCGGCCACCTGTTCATTGCCAAGCCGCCGCTGTACCGCATCGACGCGCCGGCGCGCGGCAAGCGGCCGGCGGCGAAGATTTATGCGCTGGACGAAGGCGAGCGTGAGGCCGCGCTGGACAAGCTGCGCAAGGAAGGCGCGCGCGACGGCTCGTGGAGCATCAGCCGCTTCAAGGGCCTGGGCGAGATGAACGCCGAGCAGTTGTGGGAAACCACGCTCAACCCCGAGACGCGGCGCCTGCTGCCGGTGCGCTGGGCCGAGGGCGGCTTTGACGCCACGGCCGCAGCGTTGACAAAGCTTATGGGCAAGGGCGAGGCCGCGGCGCGGCGCGAGCTGATGGAACTGCGCGGCGACGCGGTGGAAGTGGACGTGTAAGCCGGCTTTTCAGCCTGCGGCCCGCGTAGAATTCAACTTGACCAAGCTTGGTCAAGAAGGAGCCCGCCATGCAGGTCAACCTGTACGAAGCCAAGACCCGGTTGTCAGAGCTCGTGGAGCAAGCGCACCTGGGCCAGACCGTGATCATCGCCAAGGCCGGAACGCCCATGGCCAAGCTGGTGCCATTGCACGACGGCACAAAGAAAAAGATCAAGTTTGGGTCGATGAAGGGTCAGTTTGAGATTCCTGCCGGCTTCGATGACCCGATGTCTGATGCCGAACTGGCGCTGTGGGAAGGCCGGATCAAGCCGTGAAGCTGCTGCTGGACACCCACATCGTGCTGTGGACGATGTTGGATGCGCCTGAGTTGACGCGCTCAACGCGCAAGCTGATGCAGGACGCCGAGACTGTGTTTGTCAGCAGCGTATCTCTGTGGGAGGTGGCCATCAAGGCCGCAAGTGGCAAGCTGCCGGTGGACATCGATCGTCTGCTTGCCGAGTTGCGGGCCTCCGCTTTTCTGCCATTGCCTGTCGTTTGGGAACATGCCGTGGCAGTGCGCGGTTTGCCACCCTGGCATGGCGATCCCTTCGACCGCATGCTCGTGGCGCAAGCGATGACCGAGCCCATGCACCTCGTCACCCACGACGCCCACTTGGCCGCCTATTCACCCTTGGTCATGGTGGTCTGAGCCCAGCGCTCTGCAAGCCCCGGCACTGCATGCAGCAGATTGCCGTTGTGACTCAAAACTCTCACGCATGAACGATCTCTTCAACTCGCTGCCCTCAGACCCCACCGACCCCGCCGACACTTTGCCGCTGGCCGACTACGCCGAGCGCGCCTACCTGGAGTACGCGCTGTCCGTCGTGAAGGGCCGCGCCCTGCCTGACGTGTGCGACGGCAACAAGCCGGTGCAGCGGCGCATCCTGTATTCGATGTTCCGCATGGGCCTGGCCTTCACGGGCACGGGCGGCGCCAAGCCGGTGAAAAGCGCGCGCGTGGTGGGCGATGTGCTCGGCCGCTTCCACCCGCACGGCGACCAGGCCGCCTATGACGCGCTGGTGCGCATGGCGCAGGGCTTTTCGCAGCGCTACCCGTTGATCGACGGCCAGGGCAATTTCGGCAGCCGCGACGGCGACGGCGCCGCAGCCATGCGCTACACCGAGGCGCGCCTGTCGCCGATCGCGCGGCTGATGCTGGACGAGATCGACGAAGGCACGGTCGACTTCCAGCCCAACTACGACGGCAGCACCGACGAGCCGCGTCTGCTGCCGGCGCGGCTGCCCTTCGTGCTGCTCAACGGCGCCAGCGGCATCGCCGTGGGCCTGGCCACCGAGGTGCCCAGCCACAACCTGCGCGAGGTGGCCGCGGCCACCATCGCGCTGCTGAAGAACGACAAGCTCTCTGACGAAGAGCTTTTTGCACTGCTGCCCGCGCCCGACTACCCCGGCGGCGGCCAGATCATCAGTTCGCCTGCCGACATCCGCGAGGCCTACCGCACCGGCCGCGGCAGCCTGAAGGTGCGCGCGCGTTGGGTCATCGAGGACCTGGCGCGCGGCCAGTGGCAGCTTGTGGTGAACGAACTGCCGCCGGGCACGAGCACGCAGAAGGTGCTGGAGGAGATCGAGGAGCTGAGCAACCCCAAGGTCAAGGCCGGCAAGAAGGCCTTGTCGGTGGAGCAGGTGCAGCTCAAGCAATCGCTGCTGTCGGTACTGGACGCCGTGCGCGACGAGTCAGGCCGCGAAGCCGCCGTGCGCCTGGTGTTCGAGCCGAAGAGCCGCGCCGTAGAGCAGGCCGAGCTCATCACCCTGCTGCTGGCCCACACCAGCCTGGAGTGCAGTGCGCCGATGAACCTGACGATGATCGGAGGCGATGGCCGGCCGACACAGAAGGGCCTGCGCCGCATCTTGACGGAGTGGATGGCCTTCCGTGCCGACACCGTGCAGCGCCGCACGCAGCACCGCCTGGCGCGCGTGCTCGAACGCATCCACGTCCTCGAAGGCCGGCAGCTGGTGCTGCTGAACATCGACGAAGTCATCCGCATCATCCGCAACGCCGACGAGCCGAAGCTGGCCCTCATCGCGCGCTTTGCGTTGAGCGAACGGCAGGCTGATGACATCCTCGACATCCGCTTGCGCCAACTGGCCCGGCTCGAGGCCATACGCATCGAGCAAGAGCTGAAAGAGCTGCGCGCCGACAAGGACAAGCTCGACGAGATTCTGGGCAGCCCGGCGGCGCTCAAGCGCACGCTCATTCGCGAGATCGAACAGGACGCCAAGGCGCACGGCGACGCGCGACGCACCTTGCTGCAGGAAGAGAAGAAGGCCGTGGCCGAAGTGCGCGTGGTCGACGAGCCGGTGACGGTGGTCGTGAGCCTGAAGGGCTGGGTGCGCGCGCTGAAGGGGCACGAGGTGGACGCCGACACGCTGGCCTTCAAGGCCGGTGATGCGCTGTATGGCGTGTTCGCCTGTCGCAGTGTCGATGCGCTGGTGGTCTTCGGCACGTCAGTGAAAGGAACGGGCCGCGTCTACAGCGTGGCTGCCTCACTGCTGCCTGGCGGGCGCGGCGACGGTGTGCCGATCACGACGCTCATCGACCTGGAAACCGGCAGCACCGTGGCGCATTACTTCGCCGGTCCGGCAGACGCCAGGTTGCTGCTGGCCAACACCGGCGGTTATGGGCTTCTGGCGCGCGCCGGCGACCTGCTGGGCCGCAACAAGGGCGGCAAGGCCTTTCTGACCCTGGATGCCACCGAGCGCCTGCTTCCGCCTGCGGTGGTGAACCCAGCCCACGGCCAGGTCGGTTGCCTGGCGGCTGACGGACGGCTGCTGGTGTTCGGGCTGGATGAGCTGAAGCTGCAGCCCGGTGGCGGCCGCGGCCTGACGCTGATGGACGTCGACGCCAAGGCGCCGCTCGTGTCGGCGGTGTCGTTTGCGCAGGCCCTGCGTGTTCTGGGCAGCGGGCGTGGCGGCAAGGCGAAAGATGAAGACCTGAGGGCCGCCATGCTGAAGGTGCACGTCGGCAAGCGGGCCCGCAGGGGCCGTGCCGTGGAAGGCCTGCAAAGGGTGTTGCGGCTGCTGCCGATCTGACCTGGCGACGGCGCCATCTCAGGCGGGCGGCGCTTGCGTGATTTGCGTCACTGCCATATGTCTCGAATCGCGCTTCAGACACCGCTGTCGGGGGGTGCGCAAGACGCCCGCCGTTCGTAGTCTCACGGCATTGGTCGGGCGCACCTCCGCGCACGGCCTGGAGGGAGACGAGCATGGGTACCCAGTGGATTCGAATTGCCGCCATCGCGGCTGTGGCTGCGGCCAGTTTTCAGGCGCACGCCGCCAGCGTCACGCTCACCGGGTGGGCCTTCGGTAACGGCAACAACGTCAGTGCAACGGGCTACGGTGGCGCTGCCGGTGGCTTTGGCGGCGCGCTGGCGGGTGCCGGCGTGGCCGACAGCAGCAGCTTCGTCACTTACTGCATCGAACTGGAGGAGTTCTTCCACTTCAGCCCCGCGCCGCTGACCAACTATGCGGTCGTCGACGGCGCCACCTATTTCCAGAGTCGCCGTGGCAGTGCCGACATTGCCGAGCGGCTGGGGCGCCTGCTGACCTTCGTGTCGCAGGACCCGACGCGGGTCGACACGGCCGCGGAGTCCACGTCGATGCAGTTGGCTGTGTGGAACACGGTCTACGACACAGACTGGTCGGTGACGACCCAAAGCAGTTACCGGGACCGCTCGACCTTCAACAGCTACGCCAACACCTTGCTGACGGGTGCGCAAGGCGTCCTGGAAAGCCGCTTCGACGTCTTCGCCCTCGAACGTGCGGGCAGCCAGGACTTCCTGCTGGCCACGCAGCGGCCTGCGCGTCCCACCGGTTCCTTGTCGAACCCGGTGCCCGAGCCGGCCAGCATTGCACTTGTGGCGCTGGCGCTGGCCGGCCTGGGTGTGACGCGACGGCGACGCGTCAGCGCCGAGCCGGCAATCTCAGCAGCCTGACGGCCACGGCGCCCAACAACACGAAGACTGCCAGGCTCCAGGCCTCGTAGGGCAGGCCCAGCAGTCTCACGGCCGCATCGGCGCAGGTGGCCCAGGCGCCGAAAACGTCGGGCAGCAAGACGTCCAGCCCCGTGGTCGACATGATGCGGTCGGCCAGCGTCAACTTGCAGCTCGTGCTGGACGCGGCCACGAAGTGCTGCCACAGCGCGGCGGACGCGCCTGCCAAGGCGCCCAGCAGCATCAAGGCGGCCGCCGCGCGGCGCACCCGGGGTGAGTTGACGGCCGCGCCAAACAGCGCAACCGTACCCACCACGACGAAGACCAGCCGCTGCAGCACGCACCACGGGCAGGGCAGCATGCCCAGGGCGTGCTGCGTGTACAGGGCGGCGGCCACAACAACCAGGCTCAGCCCTGCCGCGGCCAGAAACAGCCGCATCGGCGCCACCGCCGGCCTCATGCCACTTCGGCGATGAGCTCGATCTCGACGCAGGCACCCATGGGGATCTGCGCCACGCCAAAGGCACTGCGGGCGTGCGCGCCCACCTGCGGCCCGAAGACCTCGCCCAGCAACTCGCTGCAGCCGTTGGTGACCAGGTGGTGCTCGGTGAAGGTCGGTGCGCTGTTCACCAGGCTCATCACCTTGACGATGCGCACCACCTTGTCCAGGCCGCCGGCTGCGGCCTGCAACGTGCCCATCAGGTCGATGGCAATGGCGCGGGCGGCGGCCTTGCCTTCTTCGGTGGTCATGGTCACGCCGAGCTGGCCGACCCAGGGTTTGCCTTCCCTGCGCGCGATGTGGCCGGAGATGTAGACCAGGTTGCCGGTGCGCACGAAGGGCACGTAGGCCGCGGCGGGTACCGCAATCGCCGGCAGGGTGATGCCCAGGGCTTGCAGGCGGTCTTTGATGGTCATGGCGGTCCTTTGGCGGCAGGCCCCGGAGCAGGGCGCGAGCATCCTACACTTTCGAAATGCAGAGCCATGGCCAGCCCGGGATCGAGCCCGGCGCGAGGGGCGCGCTGCTGGTGTTGGCCTGGTTGCTGGGCGTGGCGCTGCAGCTGCAGATGCCCGCCCTGTGGCCCGCGCAGGCCGTGGCGGCCGCGGGCCTGGGTGCCCTGGTGGTCGCCTCGCTGGGCTGGCATTGGCGGCGGCGCCGTGCGGTGCTGGTGGTGCTGGCTGTGGCGCTGGCGGCAGCAGGCTTCGCGCTCACCCACACCCGTGCCGCGTGGCGCTTGGCCCAGGGGCTGCCGCCGGCGCTCGAGGGCCAGGACCTGGTGGTCACCGGCGTCATCTCGCAACTGCCGCAGTCCAGCCTGAACGGCACGCGTTTTGTCTTCGATGTCGAGCAAGCCCTGCACCAGGGCGCACCCGTGGCCGTGCCCGGGCGCCTGTCGCTGGGCTGGTACCGCGGCGCCGAGGCCGATGCGCTCATCGCCGCGCCGCCGGTGGAGTTGCGCGCCGGCCAGCGCTGGCAGCTCACGCTGCGGCTGCGCCAGCCGCACGGCTCGCTCAATCCGCACGGCTTCGACCTGGAGCTGTGGCTGTTCGAGCAAGGTATCCGCGCCGGCGGGTCGGTGCGGGCCACGGCGGGTGCGGTCAACCGCCTGCTGGCCGACTCGGTGGGGCACCCGGTGGAGCGGGCCCGCCAGCGGCTGCGCGATGCCATCGACCTGCAAGTGGCCGACCCGCGCGCGGCCGGCGTGCTGGCGGCGCTGGCGATTGGCGACCAGGCGGCGATCGAGCGTGCCGACTGGGACCTGTTCCGCACCACCGGGGTGGCGCACCTGATGTCCATCTCGGGCCTGCACGTGACCATGTTCGCCTGGTTGGCCGGCGGGCTGGTGGGTGCCTTGTGGCGGCTCAGCCCGCGCCTGCTGCGCGCCTGCCCCGCACCCCGCGCTGCGGCCTGGGCGGGGCTGGCGCTGGCGGCGGGCTACGCGCTGCTGGCCGGTTGGGGCGTGCCGGCGCAGCGCACGGTGTGGATGATCGGCGTGGTGGTGGGCTTGCGCAGCCTGGGCCTGCGCTGGCCGGTGCCTGCGGTGCTGCTGGCTGCGGCGTGGCTGGTGACGGCGCTCGACCCCTGGGCGCTGTTGCAGCCGGGTTTCTGGCTGTCTTTCGCGGCCGTGGGGCTGCTGGTGGCAGCCGACCCTGCGGCGCCCGCCCGCGTGCCTTTGCCCGCGTCGGCCGGCCCGGTGCAGCGCAGGCTGGCACAGCTGCTGGGCGCGGTGCGTGGCGGCCTGCGCACCCAGCTCATCGCCAGCGTGGGGCTGGCGCCGCTGTCCATGGTTTTCTTTCAGCAGGTGTCGCTGGTGGGCTTCATCGCCAATCTGGTGGCGATCCCGGCAGTCACCTTGTTGATCACCCCCCTGGCCTTGTTGGGTGTGCTGTTTGCGCCGCTGTGGGCGGCCGGTGCCGCGCTGGTGCAGGCCTTGTCCGCGCTGTTGCAGTGGCTGGCCACCTGGCCCGGCGCCGTGTGGACGGCGGCGGCCGCGCCCCCCTGGGCGGTGGCCTGCGGTCTGCTGGCCGGCTTGCTGGCGTTGCTGCCGCTGCCCTGGCGGCTGCGCGCACTGGGCTTGCCGCTGGTGCTGCCGCTGCTCTGGCCGCCGGTGCTGCGTCCGGCGGCTGGCCAGTTCGAGCTGGTGGCGGCCGACATCGGCCAGGGCACGGCTGTGCTGCTGCGTACACGCGGGCACCTGCTGGTCTACGACACGGGGCCCGCCTACACGCCCGAGGCCGACGCCGGCGGCCGGGTGCTGTTGCCCCTGCTGCGCGCGCGGGGCGAGAAGGCCGTCGACCTGCTGATGATCAGCCACCGCGACAGCGACCACGTGGGGGGCGCGGCGTCCCTGGTTGCCGGCGTGCCCGTGCGCACGCTGCGCAGTTCGCTCAGCGACGACCACCCGCTGCGGGCCCGGGGTTTGCCGCACACGCGCTGCGAGGCGGGGCAGGCCTGGGAATGGGACGGCGTGCGCTTCGAGGTGTTGCACCCCCTGGCCGATGACTACGGGCGCACGCAACCGCCAAATGCGATGAGTTGCGTGCTGCGTGTGCAGGGCCAGTCCACCAGTGTGCTGCTGACCGGCGACATCGAAGCCCCGCAGGAAGCCGCCTTGCTGCAGCGTGCGGGCGCCGCGGCCCTGGCCAGCACGGTGCTGCTGGTACCGCACCATGGCAGCCGCACCTCTTCAACGGCCGCGTTCGTGGCCGCCGTGTCACCCACCACGGCCGTGGTGCAGGCGGCCTACCGCAGCCGTTACGGCCACCCGGCGCCCGACGTGGTGCAGCGCTACAGCGAGCGCGGCATCGATGTCGTGCGTTCCGACCGCTGCGGCGCCTGGACGCTCAGCCCCTCCGGTGCAGGTGTTTGCGAGCGCCAGGTGGCGCGCCGTTACTGGCATCATCCCGGGCCACCGGCCGCGCACAGTGCGCCGCAGCGACGAATCCCCACTACCGAGGCCGGTGGCCCGGAGCTTGCAAGCCCGACCCCGAAAAGCCCCAGGAGTCCTTGACCGTGTC
>JANNWL010000230.1:0-2524 GCA_031414735.1 Burkholderiales bacterium
GTAGCGGCAGGTGCCCGGGCTGCCTGAACGTGCCGGGCTGGCGCTGGCAGCACTGGGCACGGGGAAGCCTTGTGCCCTGCCGTTGAACGGCCCGCCCGCATAGCCGGCGGTGTCCTTCACTTCCCCGGCCGTGCCGTTCCAGCTCGACTCCTCGAAGTCGTAACTGGCAATCAGAACGCTTGTCTGGGCCGGTTTGAGGGCAAGGATCTGTGTGGCACCGTAGTCCGCCGCATAGGTGCCGCCCGCCGTGGCAGTGGCCGAGACGGCCGCGGCCGTCGCTTGCAGCCGATACGCCATTTCCAGCGCGATGCCGGTCTCCGCCATGCTGCTGGGCGATTGCTGGTCCATCGACTCGGTGAATCCTGCCGGCGGTGTCCAGACGTCGGCGTTCTGGTTGGAGAAGCTCGTCACCAGCATCGCACCGCCACTGGTAGGCGTGATGCTTGGTGTCGCGAACGCATAGTTGGAGCCGTCGCCGGCGGCCTGTGCGGCCTGACCGGCTATCGGACTCGACGTGTCCACCCCGCTGAAGGTGTTGATGCCGCCAGCGTGGAACTCCAGCGTGCCGCCCGAGAACGTCCACGTGTAGTTGGCGGGTTCGGAACCGGTGGCGACCTTGTAGTAGGTGCTCAGCTTCATGCCGTTCGTTCCGCCGCTGGTCTGCGAAACGCTGTTCACCAGGATCCAGTTCGTGGGCGCGGTGACACTGACAGTGAGGTCGCGGCTGGCAATGGTGGCCACCATCACGTCATTCAATACGGTGCCGGTCGGCTTGGCGATGGTGACTGACCCGGGACTCGACGCCCCGAAGCCACTGGCTGCAGCCCGAAAGGCGATGGCCGCCGACGCCGGCGCGCACAGGCAAAGTACCAGCGCGGCCGTCAGCAGGGTCCAGGCCACGGCCGAAGCAGCCCGACTCATCGCACCACCGTCCAGGTCAGTTGCCGCTCGACGTAGGTGACTTGCGGCGTGCCGCTGGCCGGGCAGGCACCTGCGGCCGGCGCATTGCAGGCGTTGGCCACCAGCGTGTAGAAGGCCAGTGCGGTGGCGCCGTCGCTCACGGCGCCGGCGCCGGGGGTGCGGGTGCAGTTCACGGTGATGGTGTAGGCCTGCAGGCCCGCCACGGTGAAGCTGGTGGTGGCAAAGCACGCCGGGGCGGCGGCCGGTGGCGCAGGGGTGCGCAGGACCTGGAAGGCGGCCCATTCCAGCCCGGCACGGGCGGCCTGCAGCGCGCGTGCGCTTTCGAGCGACGCGGCCGATCCCATCTGCTGGCGCACGCTGATGCTGGCCAGGGCGGCGCCCAGGGCGGCCAGCACGACCAGGATGAAGACGACAGAGACCAGCGTGAAGCCACGCGGGTGCCGTGCCCTGGCGTGGCGCGGGTCACGGCAGGTTGTCCACATACACGGCGTGCTGCAGGGTCACGCTCTCGGTGCCTGGGCCTGCGCTGGCAGTCAAGGTCAAGCGCAGGTTGACCAGCGCGGCGCGCGCGGCCACCAGGGTGCCGTCGGCGCTGAAACGGCAGGCGGTGACGCCGGTGGCCATGACGGCGCTGGTGCCGCTGGCGGGCGGGTCGGGCTGCGTGGCCTGCCAGCCATAGCCCTGGAAGCGGGTCAGCGTGCCGGCCGTCAGGTCGCAGCGGTAGGTGACGGGCGTGTCCACCGCCAGCACGCGGTAGGGCGCGTTGAAGGCCACGGGCGGCAGCCCGGCGGTCGAGCTGAGGGTGATGCTGCTGGCACTGCCCGCGGCGGTGGTGCTGGTGCGCCGGTTGGATGCAGCCTGCTCCAGCGCCGTGCTGTTGGCGGCGTAGGCGTCGGACCCCGTGACGCCGGTGCCCAGGTTGTAGAAGACCAGGTCCTGCGATGAGCTCGCCAGCGTGAGTGCCGGGCCGACGATGGTGAAGGCGGTGTCGATCACGCCAAAGTCCAGCGCGCCCGCGCCCTCGGTGCTGTAGCGCGCGCCGCTGGTGGTGGGCACGAGTTCCAGCGCCAGGCCGCTGCCGTTGACACGCACGCTGTTGGGCAGGGCGATGCGCAGGTCGCGCCCGATGCGGCGCAGCGACAGGTCGGCGTGGTCCACCAGCGTGGCCCGCGCCGCGGTGGACAGGTAGGCCTGCACGGGGCTGACGATGAACATCGACACGATCGCCGCCAGCACGCCAGTGATGGCGATGACGATGACGGACTCGATGAGGGTGAAGCCTTGTCTCATGGCGGCACTACAAGGACGCGTTCGGGGCGTAGCGGCTGCGGTAGCCGTCCAGCGTGATGCTGGTGCTGCCGGGGCCGGTGACGGTGACGGTGATGCGCAGCGCGTCGCCGCTGGGCGCCGTGATGCTGCCCAGTGCCGCGGCGGCCACGGTGACGCTGGCGCTGTAGCCGGCCAGGCCCGCCACCGCCGTGTTGGTGAGATCGGTGATGCCCGGCGGGCTGGGCATCGCGAAGCCGTGGTAGTCGTTGACATGGTCGAACTGCGGCGTGGCGTAGCGGCCCTCGCCGGGCTCGGCGCCGATGGCGTCGGCCAC
>JANNWL010000231.1:0-1502 GCA_031414735.1 Burkholderiales bacterium
TGGACGCAGGGGCTGGACGCCGGCCTCGCGGTCGAGGCCGAGCTGTTCGCGCAAGCGGTGGTGGACCCGCTGGGTGGCAAGACCGGCATCCAGCATTTCATGGACAAGCAAAGCCCCGCACTGCCCACGCGGCGCGGCGGCGTGCACGAAGCCGCTGACCACGCCGCCTGGGCCGATTCTCTGGTGGCGCAAGCGCGGCTGCTGCCGCGCGGCGCGCCGTTCTTCCCCGGCATCACGCCGCTGCCGGCTTGGCAGTACGCTTTCGGTGTGCCGCGCGACGTGGCGACCGGCGAGCCGCGCTTCGGCCAGCCCTTGCAGTCCGAAGTCGAGCTCATCGTGCCGGTGGAGCCGCCCGAGCCCAACGAGGCGCTGGTGTACGTGCTGGCCTCGGAAGTCAACTTCAACGACATCTGGGCGCTCACCGGCATCCCCGTGTCGCCCTTCGACAACCACGAAGAAGACGTGCAGGTCACCGGCTCCGGCGGCGTGGCACTGGTGGCTGCGCTGGGCAGCGAGGCCAAGCGCGAGGGCCGGCTCAAGGTGGGCGACCTGGTGGCGGTGTACTCTGGCCAGACGGATCTGCTCAGCCCGCTGGCCGGGCGCGACCCGATGTACGTGGGTTTCTCCATCCAGGGCTACGAAACGCGCACCGGCAGCCACGCGCAGTTTCTCGTCACGCAGGCGCCGCAGTTGCATGCGCTGCCCGGCGACCTGACCTTGGAGCAGGCCGGCAGCTACATCCTCAACCTGGGCACCATCGTGCGCGCGCTGTTCACCACGCTGCGGATTGCGCCGGGCAAGTCGCTGTTTGTCGAAGGCGCGGCCACCGGGACGGGGCTGGAGGCGCTGAAGAGTGCCACGCGCGCCGGCCTGGCGGTGACGGGCGGCGTGTCGAGCGCGGCGCGCGCGGCCTTCATCGCCACGCAAGGCGCGGTGGGTGCGCTGGACCGCAGCGATGCGCGCTTCAAGGCGCTGTACACGCCGGTGCCTGAGGAGGGCGCCGCCGATTGGGAAGCGGCCGGCGCTCCTTTGCTCGATGAGTACAAGCGCCAGAACGGCGGCAGGCTGGCCGACTACGCCGTCTCGCACGCCGGCGAAACCGCCTTCCCGCGCAGCTTCCAACTGCTGGCCGAAGGCGGCACGCTGGCCTTCTACGGCGCCTCGTCGGGCTACCACCTAACCTTCGTCGGCAAGCGCGGCAGCGCGTCGCCAGAAGCGATGCTGCAACGCGCAGGCGCCCGCGCCGGCGAGGCCGTGCTGCTGTACTACGGCCCGCGCGGCACTGCTCTGCTGGACGCCACCGGCCTGGAGATGATCGAGGCCGTGCGCGCCATCGGCGCACGCACCGTGGTGGCGACAAGCACCGACGCGCAGCGCGAGTTCGTGCAGTCGCTGGGCTTCGAAGACGCGGTGGCCGGCGTGGTGTCGCTCGAAGACATCCGCCGCCGCTTTGGTGCCGGCTTCGACTGGCCCACGACCATGCCGCGCCTGGCCGATGCACG
>JANNWL010000232.1:0-10905 GCA_031414735.1 Burkholderiales bacterium
GCGCTGGTCAACGCCGAAATCCTGGCCAACGCCGCCACGCAATCGCAGGTGCTGCCCATCGAGGAAGCGCAGAAGCTCGGCGCCATGATGCTGTTCGGCGAGAAGTACGGCGACGAGGTGCGCGTGCTCGACATCGGCAGCAGCCGCGAACTTTGCGGCGGCACGCACGTGCAGCGCAGTGGCGACATCGGTCTCTTCAAGATCGTCTCCGAAGGCGGCGTGGCGGCCGGCATTCGCCGTGTCGAAGCCGTCACCGGCGGCAACGCCTTGACTTACCTGCAGCAGCTGGAAGACACGGTCAGCGGCCTGGCCGGCACGTTGAAGGTCACGCCGGCCGAGGTTGCCGGCCGCGTTGGCGGCGTCATTGAACAGGTGCGCACACTCGAGAAAGAGCTCGTCGCACTCAAGAGCAAGCTGGCTTCGTCGCAAGGCGACGAGATGTTGGCGCAGGCGGTGGACGTGGCCGGCATCAAGGTGCTGGCCGCCACGCTGCAAGGGGCGGATGCCAAGGCGCTGCGCGAGACCATGGACAAGCTCAAGGACAAGCTCAAGACAGCGGTCATCGTGCTGGCCGCGGTCGAAGGCGGCCGGGTTCAGCTGGTGGCGGGTGTCACCGCCGACATGCTGGCGGGCGGGAAGCTGAAGGCCGGTGACCTGGTGAACTTCGTCGCCCGGCAAGTCGGCGGCAAGGGCGGCGGCAAGCCCGACATGGCCATGGCCGGCGGCACCGACCCGGCCGGTGTGCCGCAGGCGCTGGCCAGCGTGGCCGGGTGGGTGGGCGAACACGCCTGATCTTCTTGCCTGGCCCGTTCAGGCCCGACGACTGTCATTGAGCATGAAAAAAGGGGGCCGAGGCCCCCTTTTCGTTCACGCGCTGTCCGGTCAGAAAGCGTAGCGCAGGGTGGCCTGCACGGCCCACTGGCTTTCGCCACCAGCCTGGCGCGTCACGAAGTCTTCGGTCGAGCCCATGGTGTAGACGTACTTGCCGCCGCCGTCCAGGCCCGAGTAGTTGACGAAACTGCGGTTGGATGGGAAACCGATCTCGTCGATGCGGCCCCACTTCTTGTTTAGCAAGTTGCCAAAGTTCAGGATGTCCAGGGTGAAGCTCACCTTGTGGGCCTTCATGAAACCGGGCAGTTCCTGGCTGAAGCGGACGTCGAAGTTGTTGACCCAGGGCGCGAAGTTGTTGTTGCGGCCCACGAGCCCGCCCTTGGCAGAGGCCAGGCCCGGGTTGGCATTCACGACTTCCCAAAAAGCGGCCTCGGCCTGCGCTGAAGTCTGGGTGGCGCTGTTGCCGCGGAACACCACCTCGCCCGACCCCGGTGCCGACGGGATGTACATCAGGTCGTTGCCGCCGATGCCGTCGCCGTTCAGGTCGTTCAGGTAGGTCCAGCTGTAAGGCTTGCCGCGGCGCCCTTCGTAAAACACGCCGACGCTGGTGCGGTAGTCGCTGACGAAGGCCTTCGACCAGGTCATGCTGGCGCTGAAGCGGTCTTTCACCAGGTAGTTCGAGTTGGCCTCGATCTCTTCATTGGGGTTGAAGATGTTGCGGTTGCTCCAGTTCGACGCCGAGGTCGAGGAGGTCAGCGGACTCACGTCCTTGGCCGTGGTGCGTGTGTATGCCAGGCTCCATCCGAAGCCCGCCGCGGCCGGCTTGCCGATGGACAGCGTGATGGCGTCGCCGCCGCCCAGGCTGGTTTCCTTGGCCAGCAAGACGTTGCTGAAGCTGGCGTTGCTGAGCGCACGGGTGCGCGACTGCCCCGACGGTGTCGCGCACGCGCCTGAGGTGATGGGGGAGCCGTTCGTGTTCCAGCAAGAGCCGGCGAAGGTGCCTGCGGCTCCGCCGCTATAGCCCTCTGCGCGGTAGAAGAGGCTGCGGCCGTCTGATCCCATCCGGGTAGCGGCTCCCAGGTTCAGGTGCTCGTAATAGATGGCCGAGTTGGTCTTGGTGTGCAGCCACTCTGCGCCTACCGTCAACTGACCCACCACCGGCAATGCAGGCAGTTCCGTCTCGAACGCCAGATTGAGCTTCCATACCGAAGGCTGCTCCAGGCCGGTGGACAACAAATCGACGTTGGCGGCGGGGATCGTGCCGGTCAGGTTCGTCGGCTGTGTCGCCGGGTTGGGGTTGAACCGCAGTTGCCCCCCAGCGCTGGCGGTTGAGCAAGCGGTGAAGCTGGCGCAGTTGAGTTGCTGCACGGCCCGCCCGGTGTTGCTGAACGGGTTGGACAGCCAGACATTCGCGGCTGCACCCTGGAACAGACCCAACCCGCCACGCAGTTGCATGCGGCGCTGGCTGTCACCCAGGTTCCAGTTGAAGCCCACGCGCGGTTGGAAAAGCTGGTTGCCGTCCAGCGTCACCGTGTTGTCCAGTCCAAAGCCACCGGTGTTGCGGGTGACTGCGGTGCCCACCACGGCGCCTGCCACCATGGGCAAGGCGACATTGCTGTTGAGCAAGGGCTTGGTCGGCACGCCTTGCTGGTCCATGCGCAGCCCCACCACCAGGTTGATGGCCGGGGTCAGCTTGAAGCTGTCCTGCAGGAACACGCCGGTGTTGGTGTAGCTCCAGTTGGCAGCGGCGTCGTCGATGGTGCGGCCGGTCTGCGGCAGCTGCAGGGTGAAGGACGAGGGCAGGCCACGGCGGTAGTTCTCCAGTGTGGCCAGCTCACGCTGAGCGGGTGTCATGGCGTCACAGTTGGCGAAGGTGCCAAAGGTGTAGGTGCCTGGCTCGCAGCCAAAGGCGTAATTGCCGTTGGTGTTTTGCACGAAGGCGTTGAACACCTTGTTGTCCGAGTAGTCGATACCGAACTTGAGTTCGTGGCGGCCCAGGTTCCACGTCGCGCCGGCATAGATGTCCTGCGTTTCCGTTTCCAGCCGGTTGAAGTGCCGGCTGAGCTCGGTGCCCATGTTGAGGAAGCGGTTGTTGCTGTTCACAGCCGTCGGCGTGCCCGCAGGAAGCGCGCCTGAGAAGCGCAGGCCGATTGCGGGCAGCCGGGTGCCGTTGACCGTAAAGGGTTCGCTGGTGTAGTCGCGTTGCGAAACCTTCAGCTCGGTGCTGATGTCCGGTGTCCAGTCGGCAAACCACTGGCCCACCACGCTCTCGATGGTCTTTTCCTGGTTCCACCACCAAGAGCTCACCGACAAGCCGGTGGCCGAGAAGCCCGCAATGACCGGCTCGGTCTGTGCTGTCTTGGTGTAGCGAATGTTGGCGCGGTGCTTGTCGCTGATGTTCCAGTCCAGCTTCAGCAGCGTGTCCTTCACAAGCACTTGCAGGCCACTGGGCACTGTGTCTGTGCCGACGTCGATGTTGTAGACGCTGCGCGAGATGTTGATGGCTTCGGTGATGCTGCTTTGGCTGATGCCCACGTTCGTCTTGCTGTCGCCCAGGGGCCCGAAGTCAGGGCTGCTGCGCGAGCTCTTGAACTCTTCGTAGCTGGCAAAGAAGAACAGCTTGTCCGGAATGATCGGCCCGCCCAGCGTGAAGCCCTTGGTGCTCTCCTCGAACTTGGGGGCGTCGAAGTAGCTCCCGGTCGTGCGGTTGAAGCGCTGGCCCACCAGGCCGTCGTCGCGGGTCACGTAGTAGACGCTGCCACTGAACTTGTTGGTGCCGCTCTTGGTGACGGCATTGATGTTCGCGCCCGTGTAGCCCTTTTGCGTGACGTCGTAGTTGCTCAGGTTGACCTGCACCGACTGGATGGCGTCGATGCTGATCGGCTGCTTGATGGTGGGCAGGTTGTTGCCCTCCAGGCCGAAGGTGTCATTGATGTTGACGCCGTCGATCGTCAGGCTGTTGAAGCGCGTGTTCTGGCCTGCTGCACTGATCTCACCGCGCTCCTTGTCGGTCTGGCTCAGGCGCGGGTCGGTCCGTGCGTAGTCCTGCAGGTTGCGCTGGATCGAAGCCAGGGAGTTCAGTTCGCGCTGGCCGATGTTCGTGCCCGAGCCCATGTTCGCGCTGTTGAACTTGTCCGACACACCCCGGCCCGTGACCACGACCGTGGCCGTGGCTGGCAAGAGCTGCGCGTCAAGAGACAAGGTCTCGGCCAGAGACAGGAAGACACCTTCGCGCTTGTCAACCAACCCGGACTTGCTGATGGTGATGGTGTAGGGCCCGCCGACGCGCAAGCCGCGGGCGTTGTAGCGGCCGTCGGCATCGGTGACGAGGTTGTTCGTCGAGCCTGACTCCAGGTGCGTGATCGTCACAGTGGCGCCCGCAGCCGGTTTGCCGGCGGCGTCCACCACCTGGCCACCCACGGCGGCGGTGGTGTTCTGCGCCAGTGCGGGTGCGGCGGCCACGATGGCCACCGCCACTGCGATGACAGTGCGGGCGTGCAGGGTCCAGTCTCTGTGGTGCATGAGGGTCTTCCTAAAGAGTGGTGTTGAAATCGGGGTGCCGCCTCGACGCCGGGCGAACATCCTGTAACTATGCCTCGTGGCGGGCTGCGCGGCGGGGCTTGTTGGCAATCCAGCGGCAAGGAAGTTATCCGGCTTGACGCCAGCCCGAACTTGTGCAGGACGTGCGGGCGAGGCCGCAAGAAGCATGCCTCGGGCCCTCGCATGGTGGCGCACTGTGGTGGCGCATTCATGACGGTGCATGGGAAGATGCAGGTCCGTTCCTCACTCAGCCGAGGCCGCCGTGACCGCCACCGACCTGATCATCCGCCGCGCCACCACCCGCGACGCCGCCGAGTTTTCCCGCAGCATGGGCGACCCCGGGGTTTACCCTGGGCTGATGCAGCTGCCCTTTCCCAGCGACGAGATGTGGGCCGCCCGCCTGGCCGACAACCACAGCCCCGCCAAGAGCAACGACCTGGCGCTGGTGGCCGAGCGTGATGGGCGGCTGTGCGGCAGCGCCAGTCTGCACATGACGCCGGTGCTGCGGCGTCGCCATGTGGGGCACTTGGGTATCAGCGTCAGTGTTGAATCGCAGCGGCAGGGCGTCGGCACAGCCCTGATGGCGGCCCTGTGCGACTACGCCGACCAGTGGGCTCAGATCCTGCGCATCGAGCTGACGGTGTTCAGCGACAACGAACGCGCCGTGGGCCTGTACCGCAAGTTCGGCTTCGTCCACGAAGGCACACACCGCGGCTACGCCATGCGCCACGGCGCTTACTGCGACGTGTTCAGCATGGCGCGGCTGCATCCGCGGCCGCCGGTCATCGCGGCATGAGGCGGTGGCTGGTTTGGATCTGGCTGGCGGTCGGCAGCGTGGCTGCGGCTGCGCCCGAACGCGTCAGCGTCCCCAGCCTCGACAACCCCGGCGGCGTGGCCGTCGACCTGCCCGGCCACTGGTTCCGCGCGCCGGTGGCCGGCCCGGCACCCGCCGTCCTGGCGCTGCACGGTTGCGGCGGCTTGTACGACGGCCGCGGCCGGCTGGCCGAGCGCTACATCGAACTGGCCTCGCGGTTGAACGCCCTGGGCGTGCACATGTTGGTCACCGATTCGCTGCAGCCGCGCGGCGAGAAGGAGCTGTGCACACAGCGCACCGGCCAGCGCAAGGTGACGCAGCTGCAGCGCCGGCGCGACGCGCTCGGCGGCCTGCAGTGGCTGGCGGCCCAGCCTGGCGTGGACGCCGCGCGGCTGGGCCTGCTGGGCTGGTCCAACGGCGGCAGCACGGTGCTGGCGGCCAGCAACCAGCGCCACCCCGAAGTGGCCGCGGCCCCTGTGCGACCGACGCTGGTCGTTGCCTTCTACCCCGGGTGTGAATCCGAGCTGGCGCGTGGCTACCAGCCCACGGCGCCGCTGCTGATGCTGCTGGGCGAGGCCGACGACTGGACGCCCGCCGCGCCCTGCAAGGCCCTGGCCGCCGCCGCCGGGCCCGCGGTGCAATGGGAAGCCTATGCCGGTGCATTCCACGGCTTCGATGGCACCGGGCCGATGCGGCTGCGCCGCGATGTGCCCAACGGCGTCCACCCTGGCCAGGGCGTGCATGTGGGTGGCGACCCGGCAGCCCGCGCCGTAGCCGCGGCGCGGCTCGAACAATTCGTGCGCGACACTTGGTCCCTTGCCCGTTGAAAGCCCGCTGAAGTGCCATGTCCAGACAACTGCCCCGCAACAACAACCCGGCTGAACTGAAGGCCTTCGACGCCACGTGCGAACGGCTGGGCGGCTTCAACCCCGACCTGTCGTTCGAATGGATCGACGGCTACCTGGCCGCGCTGGCCGCCGGCCCGCGTGTGCCTGAGACCGAGGTGTGGCTGCAAGCCCTGTGCGGCGACGCCTTCGAGCGCGCCTTTGCCGACCCGGCGGACCACGCGCAAGCACTGCGCTCACTGAAGACGCGCCTGTCGGTGCTGCTGGACCAGCTCGACCCCGAGGCACTGCTGGACGACCTCGACAGCCTGCGTCTGTTTCCCTTGATGTCGGAGGTCACCGACGAGGACCGCCAGCGCCTGGTGGACGAGGCCGGCATCAGCGCCGAAGACGCCGCACTGATCCAGACCGGTGGCTTGTGGGCCCAGGGTTTCCTGGATGGCATGGAGGCGCACCCTGACATCTGGGTGGAGCCCGCTGACCAGGACATGGCCGACACCTTTGGCGAGGCCATTGACCAGGTTGCCGCGCTGCTGATGCCTGCCGACAGCGACGAGTTCGCCGAACACCTCGCCACCTACCCCGCTGACCAGCAACCCACGCGCGGCGATCTGGTCGACGAAGCCCTGTTCGCTGTGCAGATGCTGCGCATTTACTGGCTGGACAACGCCCCCAAGCCCACGACACGGCGGGTCGAAGCCACACCAGGCCGCAACGATCCCTGCCCTTGCGGCAGCGGCAAAAAGTTCAAGAAGTGCCACGGCGCGGGTTGATCGCGCAAGTGCCCTGCTAGAGTCCCGCGCCATGCCCCACACCCCCGCCCTGCAAGGCAAGCACATCGTCCTGGGCCTGAGCGGCGGCGTCGCCTGCTACAAGGCCGCCGAGCTGACGCGTGAACTGGTCAAGGCCGGCGCCACGGTGCAGGTGGTGATGACGAAGGCGGCCGAGCGCTTTATCACCGCGGTGACGATGCAGGCGCTGAGCGGCCGGCCGGTCTTCACCAGCCAGTGGGACGCGCGCCAACCCAACAACATGCCGCACATCGACCTCACGCGTGACGCCCACGCCGTGTTGGTGGCCCCGGCCAGTGCCGACTTCATCGCCAAACTGGCGCAGGGCCGCGCCGACGAGTTGCTGAGCCTGCTGTGCCTGGCGCGGCCCATCGGTCGCTGCCCGCTGCTGCTGGCGCCGGCCATGAACCGCGAGATGTGGTCGCACCCGGCCACGCAGCGCAATGCCGCCCAGGTGCGCGCCGACGGCGCCGTGCTGCTGGGGCCGGCCGCGGGTGACCAGGCCTGTGGCGAGGTGGGCGACGGCCGCATGCTCGAAGCCGCCGAGCTTTGCGACGCCTTGATTGCCCACTTCCAGCCCAAGGTGCTGGCGGGCCGCAGCGTGCTGGTCACCGCCGGCCCGACCTTCGAGGCGCTGGACCCGGTGCGTGGCATCACCAACCACAGCAGCGGCAAGATGGGTTTTGCCATCGCCCGCGCCGCCGCCGAGGCCGGTGCCCGCGTGACGCTGGTGGCCGGCCCCGTGCACCTGCCCACGCCGGCCGGTGTGCGTCGCATCGACGTGCAGAGCGCGCAGCAGATGCTGGCCGCGGTGATGCCTGAAGCCCTGGCGCACGACATTTTCGTGGCCACTGCGGCGGTCGCCGACTGGCGCCCGGCGACGTCTGCCGAACAGAAGATCAAGAAGGACGCCAGCGCTGCCGTGCCCGTGCTGCAGATGGTCGAAAACCCCGACATCCTGGCCAGCGTGGCCCGTCTGCCGGCCGGTCAACGCCCTTGGTGCCTGGGCTTTGCGGCCGAGAGCGAACACCTGCTGCAGCACGCCCGCGCCAAACTCGAACGCAAAGGCGTGGAGATGATCGCCGCCAACTTCGGCCCGGCCACCTTCGGCCGCGACGATAACGCCATCACCCTGGTCGACGCGGCGGGCGAGCAGGAACTGGCGCGTGCCGACAAGCTCACGCTGGCGCGGCAACTGGTGCAGGTCATCGCCGCGCGTGCGCCGGCGGCCAAAAGATGACCGTCATCGACCTGAAGGTGCTGGATGCGCGCATGGCCGCGCACCTGCCCGCCTATGCCACGCCAGGCAGCGCGGGCTTGGATTTACGCGCTTGTCTGCATGAGCCGCTGGTGCTGCAACCCGGGCAAACGGCGTTGGTGCCCACCGGCTTGTCGGTGCACATTGCCGATCCGGGCCTGGCTGCCATGCTGCTGCCACGTTCGGGCCTGGGCCACAAGCACGGCATCGTGCTGGGCAACCTGGTCGGCCTGATCGACAGCGACTACCAGGGGCCCTTGATGGTCAGTTGCTGGAACCGCGGCCACACGGCGTTCACGATCGAGCCGATGGAGCGCATCGCGCAAATGGTCATCGTGCCGGTGGTGCATGCGGCGTTCCGGCGCGTCGACAGCTTCGCCACTTCCGACCGCGGCGAGGGCGGCTTCGGCTCGACGGGGAAGCGCTAGACGCTAGTGGATTCCACGGGCAGCGGGCAGCACGTCGAGCAGGTCCAGCGCCGTGCTGCCGACGCTGCCGGCTTCGATTTCCGCCGCGCTGGCTTCACGCACATCGCGCACCGTGACATGCAGGCGCAGCGCCATCCCGGCCAGCGGATGGTTGCCGTCGAGCACGACATGCGAGGGGTAGACCTCCGTCACGGTGTAGAGCGTGTCGGCGGGCATGTTCGGCGTGGCGCTGCCCTCGGGCAGGCCTTCAAACTGCATGCCGGCTTCGACCTCGGCCGGGAACAGGCCACGCGCCTCGAAGCACACCAGGGCGCTGTCGTACTCGCCGAAAGCATGCTCGGGTTCGAGGTGAAGATGTACCTCGAAGCCGACGGCCTGGCCGGCAATCGCCTCTTCGACTCTCGGCAGCAGGTCGTCGCCGCCAAAGTAGAACTCCACCGCATCCACCAGTGCGTCGATCGGTTGGTTTTGGGCGTCGGAGAGTTGCCAGGTCAGGGCAATGACGCAGGGTTGTTCAATCAGCATCGGGCGATGATGGCACAGCGTGACAATTGCGCGATGGACCTGACCCAAGCCCTGCCGTTGCTCGGTGGCATGTCGCCGCAGCAGTTCATGCGCCGCCATTGGCAGAAGAAGCCGCTGCTGGCGCGGCAGGCCACAACTGCGCCGCCTGCCCTCGTCACGCGCAGCGAAATGTTCGCGCTGGCCGCGCGCGACGACGTTGAGTCACGACTGATCCAATGCGATCGACGAGGCCGCTGGACCTTGCGCCACGGCCCCGTGCCGCGGCGCGCGCTGCCGCCCCTAGCGCAACCGGGCTGGACCCTGCTGGTGCAGGGCCTGGATTTGCATGTCGACGCGGCCCACGAGCTGCTGTCGCAATTCCGCTTCGTGCCCGCCGCGCGCCTGGACGATCTGATGCTGTCGTATGCCAGCGCAGAAGGCGGCGTTGGCCCGCACACCGATTCCTACGACGTCTTCCTGCTCCAGGTGCAGGGCCAGCGCCGCTGGCGCGTCGGTAGCGCCGGCCCGGCACGCTTGCGCGACGACGTGCCGCTGAAAATGCTCGCCGACTTCACGCCCGAGCACGACTGGTTGCTCGGCCCCGGCGACATGCTCTACCTGCCGCCCGGTTGGGCCCACGAGGGCGTGGCCGTGGGTGGCGATTGCATGACGGCCTCGATCGGCTTTCGCGCACCGCGTGCCGACGAACTGGCGCAAGCCCTGCTTGCACGCCTGGCCGACGCAGCCGCACTGAGCGATCGTGCAGCCCGCTACCGCGATGCCATGCAAGGCGCGTCATCGACACCCGGGGCCATCCCGGCCGCCCTGCAAGCATTCGCGCAGCGAGCGCTGGTGCGGGCGGTGGCCGATCCGCTGGCCGTGCAACGCACATTGGGTGAGTGGTTGACGGAGCCCAAGGCGCAGGTCTGGTTCGAGGCCGCACCGGTGCAAAATATCGACGGCGGCGTGCAACTCGACCGCCGCACGCGCATGGCCTACGACGACCGGCACCTCTTCATCAATGGCGAATCGCTGCGCGCCGCGGGGCGCGATGCGCGCCTGATGCGGGCGCTGGCCGACGGGCGCCGGCTCGATGCCCGAGCCGTACGCCGGGCCAGCCCGGCCGCGCGAGCGACGCTGCTTGAATGGCTGGCCAGCGGCTGGCTGCAAGCCACAGTCTGACCTGCGACAGGAGGGCCCATGACGAACCCTGCCACCCCAGCCCATGCCACGATCGACGGCCGCAGCGACTTTGCCGCCGCACTTCGCCGGGCGCTGGCGCAAGCGGCGCGCGAACGCGCTCGCGAGCTGTGTCTGGTCGATGCCGATTTCGAGGCCTGGCCGCTCGACGACCCGCAAGTCTTGTCGTCGTTGACGGCCTGGGCCCGCTTGCCCAAGCGCACGATGCTGATGATCGCCGGGCGTTTCGATGGCCTGCCGCGGCGCTGCCCGCGCTTCACGGCGTGGCGCCGCAACTGGGCCCATGTGGTCGAGTGCCGCGCCACCGAGGTCGAGGCCTCGCAGGTCCCGACCCTGCTGCTGGCCGGCCCGCACAGCCTGCACCTGGCCGACCGCCTGCAATGGCGCGGCCACTGGCTGGCCGATGACAGCGAAATCAGCGCCTGGCGCGAAGTGGTTGATGTACTTATGCAACGCTCCGAGGCCGACTTCTCCCAGTGAAAGACCAGACAGCACGCCGACAGCGACCGCGAAAGACTGTCCGGAACCATCGAGCGCCGAACCGGCGGCGCGGATGCCTTCGACCTGGGTCTCCGCTGCGAGCCCGGAACCCAGCGTCGTGAACGAAGCGCCGGTGTCGATGCCGAGTGCGCGTTCCTTGCCGGCAACCGAGACCACCAGCTTCGGGGAAGCGCCCTCGAGCAGTGGCAGCTCG
>JANNWL010000233.1:0-3366 GCA_031414735.1 Burkholderiales bacterium
TCGGCCCTGCGCCCGACGCTGGACCACTGGTTCGAGGCGCAGGGCCTGCGGCCCCGCATCGTCGGCGAGTTCGAGGACAGTGCGCTGCTGGCGGTGTTTGCGGCCCGCGGGCTGGGCGTGTTCCCGGTCAGCCGGCTCGGCGCGGACGACGTTGGTTTGATGCGCGGACTGCGCTTGCTGGGCAGCAGCGACGGCGTGAAGGAGGAAATCCACGCCATCCGCTCGCGCCGTGGTCAGCATCACCCCTTGGTGCTGCAGGTCGTGGCTTCGGCACGGCCTTGACCGCTGCTTGACCGCTGCTTGATCGCGGCTTGACCGCGGCTTGATCGACGCCAATCAAGCCGCGTGGCGGCGGGCTCCCTGCTTGGCGCCCGGCTCCTCGCCATCGACCAGCTTCCAATGGTGCCGCGCGGCGTCTACCACCCAGGTTTCACCGTCGGCCAAGTGGCCATCGGCCCGTGCTGCGGCCAGGGACAGACGCAACACCTTCCTTTGCAGCGCCGGGTCCGTGATCTCGGCCATCAATGACGCCAAGGCGCTGTCATCGACGTTGCCCATGAGCAAGCCTGTCTCGTACCCACCCGCCAGCAGTTCCTCACACAAGGTGTGAACGATGTGCGGCAACAGGTTGGGCTCCAGCCCGAGTTCGGGCTCTGCGCCCAATTGCTTGAGGACTTCGAACTCGGAACTGCACACGTGACCGTCGGAGATGAGTACCAACGCGACGATGCGCGCGGCGGCTTCTGGGCTGTTGCGGGGGTAGCTGCGCATGGGGTGTCTCGCTTGAGATGGGTCAGTCTGGGGTGAACGGTCGGGATTGGAATGTGCATCCAGAACCGCTTCGGAAGAAGGGAGCCTTTCGAGACTCCAACTCAGGAAATCCCGAACCGATGAGAAGCGCGGTCCAGTCCATGCCCTTGCCCTTGCCCTTGCGCTGCGCGGTCGGTGTCCCTCGTCAGGATCGCAGCACGCTGCCGTCAGTTCCCGCCCTGGCGGGCCGGACTTCGCTCACCCCGGCGCGAACGAACGCCCGAACGTCAGCCGAGAAGTCCCATTGCTCGATTTGGCAGCCACCGGGCGCCGAATCCGTGCCCCAGCGCAGCAGGTTCACCGAGTTGGGCACGCCTTGGCGTACCCGCGAAGAGACGGCCGTTCCCGCCTGCACCGCCCACATCGGCCGGGTCATGTTTTGCAGCGCCATGCCTTGCAGCTCCATCACGTAGGGCAGATGGATGTGCCCGCCCATGACCAGGTCGGCGCCGGCGACGGCCCAGTGCTGCAGCGCGGCGGCATGCCCGCGCAGAAGGTTGCGCACGTCCTCAGCGAGTGTCACGGCCACGGGCTGGTGCACGACCACCACCCGCAGTTGTCCGGGCCCGGCGTCCTGCAGCAGCCGCGTCACCCGGGCCACCTGCAAGGCGGAAATCTCGCCATTCTTGTGGCGCCGGGCCCGCGTGGTGTTGACACACACCACCAGCAGGTCGGGCGAGCGGTGCACGGGTTCTAGATCTGTACCGAAAGCAGCGATGTAGCGCGCATAGGGGCGGCGCAGGCGCGCCCACAGATCGAAGAGCGGTATGTCGTGGTTGCCTGGAACCGCCAGCACCGGTGTGCCCAGCCGGTCGACGAAGGCCTTGGCCGCGCGAAACTGCGCCGGCCGTGCACGCTGTGTGATGTCGCCCGACAGCACCACCACATCCGGCCGCTGCTGGGCTGCCAGTTCGACCAGGGCCTCGACGACCTGCGGCTGTTCGGTGCCGAAGTGGGTGTCGGAGATCTGCAGCAGCACACTCATGCCGCCGCCTCTGGTGCTTCAGCCGGTCCCGCCAGGCCACCGGCTTGAAGCAGGAACAAGGGCTTTTCCAGCACGCGGATGTCGATGGGCGAGCGCATGCGGGCCACCTCACCGTCGAACGCCACCATGACCTCTCTGCGGCCCGGCGCGAGCCTGGGCCGCACCACCAGGTGCTGGAACTCGAAGCTGTCCACGCCGGCGGCCTCACCCAGTCGGCCCATCGCGCCTTGCAGCATCAGCCCGATCATCGACAGCGTGCCGATGGGCCGCAGCATCAGCGCGGCCAGGCTGCCGTCGCCGGGTGTGCCGGCCAGGGTGTCTTGCGGCTCGGCACCGAACTGCTGCAGCTGCAGCCGGTTGTTGCCGACGAAGAGCGTCAAGGTCTGCATGTCGCGAAACATGCCCCCTGTCTCGATATGCAGCCGCAGCCGGCGCTGTGCGCGCAGCAGGGTCGCACAGGCCGCAACCAACGCCACCCAGCGGCTGCGGCCGAAGCGGGCTTTGTAGGCTTCGCGGTCTTGCAGCAAGTCGGGGTAGAGCCCGAGGCTGGCGTTGACCAGGAACACGCGGTCGTTGATGCCGGCCACCTGCACCGGCGCCGGCGCCGCACGCAGCAGCAGACGGACCGCCTCGGTCGGATCAGTGGGAATGCCGTGCGTGCGGGCAAAGTAGTTGAACGTGCCCTGCGGTACCACGCCCATGGCACAGCCCACGGCGTGCGCGGCCTGCGCCACCGTGTTGAGGGTGCCGTCGCCGCCGACGGCGACCACGGCCGCGCGGGTGGCGATGGCCGTCGATGCGGCCTGCTTCGCGACGCCGGTCAATTCGGCGGGGCTGCAGAACAGCAAGTCACCGCGCCGTCCACCAGCCTGCAGCGCGGCTTCGATGACCTCGCGCTTGGTCTGTGCGTCGCTGCTGCCCGCAGCCGCATTGATGACGAACTGGAGCGGTGACGCGGGGTCAATTTCTGGCAGGGCGGTCAGGGCCCAATTCGCGTTCAGGTCTTTTCCCGCGTCAAACGTTCTGCAAAGGAAATGCCGATGGCAGACAGCACGAAGGTGAAGTGGATGACAGCCACCATGGTCACGATCTGAATGTTCTCCAGACTCAAATCGCCGCTCAGGTACGTCTTCAAGGCATGCACGCCTGAGATCGAGATGATGGCGAATGCGAGCTTCAACTTGAGGTTGTAGGTATTGACGTGGTCCAGCCAGTCAGGCTTTTTCATGTCCTTCTTGTCAAAGTGCCCCGTGGTCACAAAGAGCGACACACCCGCCAGCGCCACAACCCAAACAAGCTGCGCCACCATCGTCATGTCCACCAGTTCCAGTACCTTGATGATCAGGTCGATCTTTTCGAGCTGGCCAAACAGCAAGGTGCTCATCAGCTTGTAGGTTTCCAGCAGGAACTTTCCGAGAATGCCGAAGATGATTCCTACCAGACCGACATAGAAGAACAGCATGGTGAATCTCATGCCGTAGAGCAGCGATCCGACCCCTGAAAGAATTTTTTCCATCTCAATCATGGCGCAGCAGGTCACCGAAGACGGTGTGCTCGCCCTCCTTGCGATC
>JANNWL010000234.1:0-16779 GCA_031414735.1 Burkholderiales bacterium
CAGGGACAAGGCGATGCTCGACAAGCTGAAGGCGGGCGACAAGATCAAGTTCACGGCCACCAACGACGCCGGCAAGTACACCGTCACCGAGATCCAGATGGCGCAGTAGTTGCGGCCGGGCCCGGTCCTGCTTCATCCCGCCGGCATCGGGCCTTGCCATTCCCTCAATCCAGCCAATGGCCCGACAAGGCGCCAATACAACACCAGGAACGTTCAGATGACTCGACGCTTTGCCGCACTGTTCGCGGCCACGTGGTGCGGCGCTGCGCTGGCTGCACCGCACATCGTGGACATCGCCTGGACGCCAGGCGGTCTCTTTGTCCACCAGGCGCAAATCGCCCCCGGCAAGTTTGTCGAGCTGTGCGGCAAGCTCGCGGTGGCCGACAGCGTGCGCTGGAACTTCACGGCCGCTGCGCCGTTGGACTTCAATATTCACTTCCACGTTGGCAAGGAAGTCGTGTTCCCGGTCAAACAGGCGCAGGTGGCCGCTGCCAGCAACACGTTGAAAGTGAACAGGGCGCAGGAGCACTGCTGGATGTGGACGAACAAGGGCAGTGCCCCGGTGGACCTGAAAGTCGAGTTGGCCCGGTAGGGGCCGCAGGCCGGTCTTTTGCGGGTGCTCGGGGGCCAGAGCCCCGCGCAACCTCACTCGATGTTCTGCACCTGCTCGCGCATTTGCTCGATGGCGACCTTCATCTCCACGGCCACGCTGGTGAGTTCGATGGCCGCGCTCTTGCTGCCCAACGTGTTGGCCTCGCGTTGCAGTTCCTGGATCAGGAAGTCCAGCCGCTTGCCCAGTTCGCCGCCGGCCTGGAGCAGGCGTTCGATTTCGTCCAGGTGCGACGCCAGGCGCGTCAGTTCCTCGGCCACGTCGATGCGGATGGCATAGGTGGCGGCCTCGGTGAGGGCGCGCTCGCGCACGGCCTCGGGCGGCATCGCCGCCGTCGCGTTGGCGGCTTGAAGCGCCTCTTGCCAGCGCTCCAGGAAGCGCTGTTGCTGGCGTTGCACCACGGCAGGCACCAGCGGCAGGGCAAGTGCTGCCAGTTCGCGCAGGCGGCCGACGCGGTCCATCAACATCGTCGCCAGACGGGCGCCTTCGCGGGCACGGGCTTCGGCCAGGCCGTGGATGCACTGGCGCGCGGCGGCCAGCACGGCGTCGTCCAGTTTGACCGCGGCCGTGCCGCCCCGGCACCACTGCATCACTTCGTTCACCGACAGGGGGCGGGCGTGGGGCAACCAGCCCTGCACCGTGCCTTCGAGTCGGGACAGGCGGTTCAACTGGTCGGGGTTGGGCACCGGCCAGGCGTCGTCGGCGTCCTGAGACGTGGCCACCCGCAGTTCGATCTTGCCGCGGCGAAACGCCGCCGACAGCAGTTCGCGCAATGCCGGCTCCAGGCCACGCAGTTCGTCCGGCAGCCGCAGCGACAGGTCCAGAAAACGGCCGTTTACCGAGCGCGCTTCCACGCTCACCGACGCCCCGCCAGCCGCCGCGTCTGCAGCGGCGTTGGCATAACCCGTCATGCTATAAACAGTCATCGCGCCTGCGCCTCAGTTGAAGAGTTAACCATGTCCAAGCCCAAACCTGCCCCGTTGCCCTCGGGCACCGTGGTCGGGGGCTACCAGATCGTCAAGAAACTCGCCGCCGGCGGGTTTGGCGTGGTCTATCTCGCCGAGGGCGAAAACCAGCATCTTGTCGCCATCAAGGAGTATCTGCCTTCTTCGCTGGCAGAACGCTCGCCCGGTGAATTGACGCCGCGCGTCAAGCCTGACAAGCAGCCGCTGTACCGGCTGGGATTGAAGAGTTTCTTCGAAGAGGGTCGCTCGCTGGCACAAATCAGCCATGCCAGCGTGGTCAGCGTGCTGAACTTCTTCCGCGAGAACGAAACCGTCTACATGGTGATGAACTACCTGCAGGGCGACACGCTGCAGGATTTCATCGTCACCGCACGCGATCTCAAGCGCGACAAGGTCTTTCGCGAAAGCTCCATCCGCAGTCTGTTCGACGAGATCCTGCGCGGCCTGCGCATCGTGCACCAGCACAAGATGCTGCACCTGGACATCAAGCCGGCCAATATCTTTGTCACCAACGAGAACAAGGCCGTGATGCTGGACTTCGGCGCCGCGCGCGAGGTGTTGAGCAAGGAAGGCAATTTCATCCGGCCGATGTACACGCCGGGTTTTGCTGCGCCCGAGATGTACCGGCGTGACGGCACGCTGGGCCCGTGGACCGATATTTATGCCATCGGCGCCTGCATCTATGCCTGCATGCAGGGCTACCCGCCGAATGACGCGCCGCAGCGGCTCGAGAAAGACCGGTTGGCGCTGAGCTTGTCGCGGCTGCGCAATGTCTATTCGGACAACCTCATCGAGGTCACCGAGTGGTGCATGTCGCTGGACCCGTTGAGCCGCCCGCAGAGCGTGTTTGCGCTGCAGAAGGAACTGGCCCGGGAGACCGAACGCCGCTACACCAAGCTCAGCTTTGGCGAGCGGCTGAAGCTGCAGCTGGAAACCATCAAGACCGGGGCGAAGACATGACAGCCGGGCACTGCGCATGAAATTCGCCGTCTACCAGGTCAGTCGCAAGGGCGGGCGCGAGCTCAACGAAGACCGCATGGGCTATTGCTACACGCGGGACTCAGGTCTGTTTGCGTTGGCAGATGGCATGGGCGGCCACCCCGAAGGCGAGGTGGCGTCGCAACTGGCCCTGCAGACCCTGGCTGCAATGTTCCAGCGCGAAGCCAAGCCCAAGCTGGAAGACCCGCTGCGCTTCCTGCATGACGCCATCGTCTCCGGTCACCACCAGTTGCTGCGTTATGCCACCGAGCGGGCGCTGATGGACACGCCGCGCACGACGGTCGTGGCCTGTGTGTTGCAGGGCCGCACGGCCTACTGGGCGCATTGCGGTGATTCGCGGCTGTACCTGTTGCGCGGCGACAAGCTGTTGGCGCGCACGCGCGACCACTCCTACACCGAGCTGCAGAACACGCTGTCCCAGGTGGTGCCCATGGGCGACCACCTCAACCGCAACGTGCTGTTCACCTGCCTGGGCAGCCCGGGCAAGCCGGTGATAGACACGGCCGGCCCACTGACCATGACTACCGGCGACCGCGTGTTGCTGTGTTCCGACGGGTTGTGGAGCAGCCTCAGCGACGAGGTCATCACGCAAGTGCTGTCCTCGATGTCGATTGCCAGCGCCGTGCCCGAACTGGTGGAACGTGCGCTGCGGGTGGCCGGCGACAAGAGCGACAACGTCACCGCGCTGGCCATCGACTGGGAAGCCGCGGAAGACGCCGACGTCCGGCCCGGCGTGTCCACCCGCTCGCTGGGCGAAGAGGTCTTCGCGTCCACCATCCAGGCGACCTTGGCTGGCGACAGCCCCGCTGACGAACTCGACGATGCCGAAATCGAGCGCTCGATCCGCGAGATCAACGAAGCCATCCAGCGATCCTCTGGCAAACGCCGCTGACCGCCACGCTGGCGCTGCACGGCCACGCCGCCGCGTCCGAATCTTTTCCATCCCTTTTCGAGACTGCAATCCATGAGCTTCCACCGATCTGCCGCGCGCCTGGCCGATGCCCTGCGCCCTGTCATCCTTCAACGCGGCTATACGCGCCATGCCGAGGGCTCGGTGCTGGTGGCCTTTGGCGACACGCGGGTGCTGTGCACGGCGTCAGTCGAAGAGAAGGTGCCGCCGCACAAGCGCGGCTCGGGCACGGGCTGGGTCACAGCCGAGTACGGCATGCTGCCGCGGGCCACGCACACGCGCAGCGACCGAGAGGCCGCGCGCGGCAAGCAATCCGGGCGCACGCAGGAGATTCAGCGCCTGATCGGCCGGTCCTTGCGCAGCGTGTTCGACCTGGGCGCGCTGGGCGAGCGCAGCATCCTGATCGACTGCGATGTGCTGCAGGCCGACGGGGGCACCCGCACTGCTGCCATCACGGGCGCCTTCGTGGCCGCCCATGACGCAGTCACTGGCTTGATCGCGGCCGGCAAGCTCAAGTCCAGCCCGATTCGCGATTTCGTGGCCGCCGTGTCGGTGGGTGTGGTGCAGGGCGTGCCGTTGCTGGACCTGGAGTACACCGAGGACTCGGCCTGCGACACCGACATGAACGTGGTCATGACGGGCAGTGGCGGCTTCGTCGAAGTGCAGGGTACAGCCGAGGGCGCGCCGTTTTCGCGCAGCGAGATGGACGCGCTGCTGGTCCTGGCCGACAAGGGCATCCGCGAACTCGTGGCTGCACAACGGGCGGCGCTGGGCTGATGCAGCTCGTCCTGGCCTCGAACAACGCCAAGAAGCTGTCCGAGCTGCGGGCCTTCCTGGGCGAGCTGGGTCTGGCCCTGTTGTCGCAGGGCGATCTTGGAATTTCAGAGGCTGACGAGCCGCACTGCACCTTCATCGAAAACGCGCTGGCCAAGGCCCGGCATGCGGCCGCCGCCAGCGGGCATGCGGCCATTGCCGACGACTCGGGGGTCTGCGTGGATGCGCTGGCCGGCGCGCCGGGCGTGGTGTCGGCGCACTTCGCGCCCATTGCGGCGGCTGAGTTGGCGGGGCTGGCCCGCGAGGCGCAGCGCGCGGTGCAAGACGCCGCCAACAACAGCCTGCTTTTGCAGCGACTGCAGGGCGTGGCCGATCGCAGCGCCCGGTTTGTGAGCACCCTCGTGGTCGTGCGCCACGCTGCCGACCCCGAACCGCTGGTGGCCGTGGGCCGCTGGCCGGGGCAGATCCTGACTGCGCCGCGGGGCGAGAGCGGCTTCGGCTACGACCCGCTGATGTTCATTCCAGAACTCGACTGCACGGTGGCGCAGATGGATACGCCGCTGAAGAACGCCCACAGCCACCGTGCCCGCGCTTTTGCGCAGATGCGCGCTCTGCTGCGCGAGGCCTGGGGGCTGTGAGCGACGCGGCGCTCCACCACCTGCGCCCGGGCACGCTGCAACTGGCCGCCTTGCCGCCGCTGGCCTTGTACGTGCACCTGCCGTGGTGCTTGAAAAAGTGTCCTTACTGCGACTTCAACAGCCACGAAAGCCAGGGCGCGCTGCCCGAATCGCGTTACCTGGACGCGCTGTGCGCCGACCTCGAAGCGGCGCTGCCGCTGGTCTGGGGTCGGCGTGTGCACAGCGTGTTCATCGGCGGCGGTACCCCCAGCCTGTTCTCGCCCGACGGCATCGCGCGCTTGATTTCCGACATCCGGGCCCGCCTGGTGCTGGCCCCCGGTGCCGAGATCACGCTCGAAGCCAACCCCGGCACCTTCGAGCGTGAACGCTTCAAGGCCTTCCGCGCCGCCGGCGTCACGCGCCTGTCGATCGGTGTGCAGAGCTTCGACGACGCGGCGCTGCACGCGCTGGGCCGTGTGCACGACGCCGCGCAGGCGCGCGCTGCCGTGGCCGAGGCGCGCGAGGCCTTCGACACTTTCAACATCGACCTGATGTACGCCCTGCCGGGGCAGACGCTGGCCGCACTGCAGACCGACCTGGACGCGGCCCTGGGATTCGCGCCGCCGCATCTGTCGATCTACCACCTGACGCTGGAGCCCAACACGCTGTTCGCGCTGCACCCGCCGACGTTGCCCGACGATGACCTGGCGTCGGACATGCTGGACCTCATCGTCCAACGCACGGCGTCGGTTGGCCTGCAGCGCTACGAGGTGTCGGCCTTTGCCCAGCGCGGCCACCGCTGCGCGCACAACCTCAACTACTGGCAGTTCGGCGACTACCTGGGCCTGGGCGCAGGCGCCCACGGCAAGATCAGCTTTCCCCACCGCGTGCTGCGTCAGGTGCGCTGGCGCGAACCGGCCGCATACATGCAGCGCGCGCTGGCCGGTGACGCCGTCAGCAACCAGACCGAGGTGGCGCGTGCCGACCTGCCGTTCGAGTTCATGCTGGGCGCATTGCGCCTGGCGGGCGGCTTCGACTTGTCGCAGTTTGCCGAGAGGACTGGCCTGCCTTTGTCCACCGTGATGCCCACGCTGGAAGTGGCCGAGCAGCGCGGCCTGGTGAGCCTGGAGCGTGCGGGTGCTGCCGGCCTGGTGGCCCACGTGCTGCCCACCGTGCGTGGTTTCGATTTTCTGTCGGACCTGCAGTCGCTGTTCCTGCCCGCGCAGGGCAAGTCCCGTCCCGCCGAGCTCGAACTCAGACCCGTGACGTTGCCGCGCCCGCGTTGACGCGCAACCACTCCATCAGCCGCGGCCCGATTTGCGCCAGCGGCAGCACCTCATGCGCCGCGCCATGCGCAATGGCTTCGCGCGGCATGCCGAAGACGACGCAGCTGGCCTCGTCCTGCGCCACGTTCCAGCTGCCGGCGTCGCGCATGCTGCGCATGGCAGCGGCGCCGTCGGCGCCCATGCCGGTCAGCATCACGCCCAGCGCGTTGCGGCCCACCACGCGCGCGGCCGATGCGAACAGCACCTCGACGCTCGGCTTGTGGCGGTTGACGGGCTCGCCGTCCTGCACGCGGGCGATGTAGTTCGCGCCCGACCGTTCCACCGACAGGTGGCGTCCCCCCGGGGCCAGGTAGGCGTGGCCGGGCAGGATGCGTTCGCCGTCCTGCGCTTCGGCCACGCTGATGCGGCACAGGCTGTCCAGCCGCGCCGCGTAGCTCTTGGTGAAGCCGGGCGGCATGTGCTGCGTGATCATCACGGCCGGTGCGTCGGCCGGCAGCTTGACGAGCACTTCGCGCGTGGCTTCCGTGCCGCCTGTGGAGGCGCCGATGAAGATGATCTTCTCCGTCGACAAGCGGCCCAGTGACACCGGCGGCGCCGCCGCCGCCGCCGTGCCGGCCGGCGCGGGTGCGGCCAGGCGGTGCACACGGGCGCGGGCTGCGGTGCGGATCTTTTCGGTGATGTCCGCACCGAGCTGGCGCAGGCCGTCGCTGACGCCGATCTTGGGCTTGGCCACGAAGTCGACCGCGCCGAGCTCCAGCGCCTTGAGGGTCACGTCGGCACCGCGCTCGGTCAGTGTGGACACCATCACCACCGGCATCGGCCGCAGCCGCATCAGGCGGGACAGGAATTCGATGCCATCCATGTGCGGCATCTCGATGTCCAGCGTGATGACATCGGGGTTGAGATTGCGGATCATTTCGCGCGCCACCAGCGGGTCGCTGGCGGCGCCGACGCAGGTCATGTCGGGCTGGCGGTCGATGATTTCGCTCAACAGTCCACGCACCAGGGCGGAGTCGTCGACAACGACGACACGGGTCTTGACGGGCATGTGGTCCTCTTGGAGATCTCTTGCGCGGGTTAAAAAAGGTCTACAGAGCCGGCCGAGCTGACGGGTGCGGCGCGGCTGGCGGCGGCGCGTTCCTGTGCGGCCATGGCTTCGGTATTGGCAGAGGCCAGGCGCTTGACCATGGCACGGCCGCTGGCGGGCAGGAAGCACACTTTGCGTGGATGGATGCCTTCGACGTCCTTGCTGACCACGGTGATGCGCTCGGTGCGCAGGTAGTCCAGGACGAAGGCGGTGTTGCGTTCGCCGACGTTGATGGTGTTCATGCCGCTGATGACGGCGCCACCGCCGAAGACCTTGGCTTCCATCGACGACCGCGTGGCGCCGCGCTTGACGAGCTCGCCGATGAGCAACTCCATCGCGAAGGCGCCGTAGCGGCCGCTGTCGCCACCGTCACCCTGGCCGCCGGCCTCGGGCAGCAAGAAGTGGTTGATGCCGCCGACCTTGCGGTCGCGGTCCCATAAGCAGGCAGCGATGCACGAGCCCAGCGTGGTCATGATGAGGATGTCTTCGTCGTGGACGAAGAACTCGCCCGGCAGCACCTTGACGGCCTCGTTGCCGAAGTGCGAGTCGTAGAAGAAGAACGATGCTTCGCCCGGCTTGCGCGGCTGGGCCTTCAGCCGTTCCAGCCGGCTCGGGCCCGCGGCGGGGCGGACGGGCGACGCAGAGGGGGATGGATTCGTGATCGGCACATACGCATATCGGCCTGCCGGCGGCGGGCTTGAGCTAGACGCGTTCGTAAATCGTCTTGCCGCGCAGCCGGAACAGGTCGCGCGCCTCGGTGAAGTTCTCAGAGTGGCCCACGTACAACAGGCCGCCCGGCTTCAGCGCCCGGTGCATGCCTTCGAGCACCTTGCGCTGGGTGGGGTTGTCGAAGTAGATCATCACGTTGCGGCAGAACACGATGTCGAACGGGTCGCCCAGTGCCGACCAGCTGGCGCTCATCAGGTTGAAGCTGCGGAACTCGATCAGCCGCGCCAGCTCGGGCTTGATGCGCATGAAGCCTGCGTTGGCGCCGCTGCCGCGCATGAAGTGGCGCTTCAGCCGTTCCGGGCTCAGGCCGCGCGCATCGGTGGCGTACACGCCGCGTTCGGCGGTGGCCAGCACCTTGGTGTCGATGTCGCTGCACACTATTCTGATCTGTGCCGACGGACCCAGCGTTTCCACCGCCGTCATGGCCAGAGAGTAGGGCTCCTCGCCCGTCGATGCGGCGTTGCACCACAAGCGGATCGGCCGCGCGGCGCGGGCTTGCAGGTCCTGCTGCAGCGCCTCGAAGTGGTGCGCCTCTCGGAAGAAGGCGGTGAGGTTGGTCGTCAGGCAGTTGACGAACTCCTGCCACTCGGCCTCGGCATCGGCGCCGCGTGCCTGCTCCAGCCACTGCAGGTACTCGGAGAACGACGCCCGCCGGGTTTCGCGCAGCCGCCGCGACAGCCGGCTGTAGACCATGGCCTGCTTGCCTTCATGCAGGCTGATGCCGGCGCGCTGGTAGATGAGCTGCCGGATGCGTGTGAAGTCGGCGGCCGACAGCGTGAACTCCTGGTCGGTGCCAGGGCTGGCGGTGCTGGTGGAGGCGTTCATGGGAGGCTGGGCATGCGCATGGCAAGGCGGCTTGACCGGGATGGCCACGGGCAGTGTGGGGCTGAGAAGCACGCAGCCAAGCCAGGAAAAGGGCGCCCGGCCGGGGGCAATTCCGTGCCCAGTGCAGGTGGGGGGCGCTGATAGACTGGTCTGCATCGGTCACGTTTTGGCTCTGTGCCCGACCGCCGATCCACCTGATGTGAACAACCCCGCCCAGCCTCCCGCCCTGTCAGCGCTTCAACTTGAAAGCGCGCTGCAGCTGCTTGGTCATTCCGGCCAGCCGCTGCCTGCCGGTGCGCCCGGCAGTCCGGTCTGGCTGCAAGGCGTGATCGATGCGCTGGTTGAGCTGTCCAGCCGAGACGCTTTGACCGGCCTGGCCAACCGCCGTGCTTTCGACCTGGCGCTGGCCCGCGAGATCGACCGGGTGGCACGCAGCGGCGAGCCCGCGCTGCTGCTGGCGCTGGACATCGACCACTTCAAGCGCGTCAACGACACGTGGGGCCATGCGGCGGGTGACGAGGTCATCAAGGCCGTGGCCACGGCGCTGATCGACAGCGTTCGCCCCATGGACCTGGTGGCGCGGGTGGGTGGCGAAGAGTTCGCCATCATCCTGCCCAACTGCGCCAGCGCCTTTGGCGAGACGGTGGCCGAGCGCATCCGCCGCCGCGTCGAACGCACACCGGTGGCGGTGGCGCCGGGGCAGCAGGTGAGTGTCAGCGTCAGCATTGGCGGCGCCTTTGCGCCGCAGTGGGTGCGCTCCACGCCCGCCCTCTGGGTCGGCCGCGCCGACCTGCAGCTTTACCGCGCCAAGGGGCAGGGGCGCAATCTCGTGCAGTTGGAACCGACGGCGGTGTCGGTGGTGAGCAGCGAAGAAAAGCGGCTCTTGTTCGACAGCTTTCATTTCCAGGATACCGAGTGACCGCGCCCATGTCAGCCCAGGACAGCTCCAAGATCATCGCCGTGACCAGTGGCAAGGGCGGGGTGGGCAAGACCTTCGTCTCGGCCAACCTGGCCGCGGCGCTGGCCGGCCATGGCAAGAAGGTGCTGGTGCTGGACGCCGACCTGGGCCTGGCCAACCTGGACGTCGTGCTCAACCTGTACCCCAAGGTCACCTTGCATGACGTCTTCACCGACAAGTGCACGCTGGCAGAGGCCATCCTGCCCGCGCCGGGCGGTTTCCATGTGCTGCTGGCCGGTTCGGGCATGGTCGAGTACTCGCGCATGACGCCCGAGGTGCGCGACCAACTGCAGCGGGTGATCGACGAGGTCGCGCCGCAATTCGACCACGTGCTGCTCGACACCGGCGCGGGCATTTCCGACGTGGTGCTGTACACCGTCTCGCTGGCCGGCCGCGTGCTGGTGGTGGCCACGCCCGAGCCGACCTCGCTCACCGACGCCTACGCCACCATCAAGGTGCTGGCCACGACACAGGGGCGGCGGCGCATCGGCCTGCTCGTCAACCAGACGCGCAAGCCCGGCGAGGGCCGCACCGTGCGGCAACAGCTGCAGCAGGTCGTGGACCGCTATGTCAACCCGTCGCTGGACAGCCCCGTGCACCTGGACCTGCTGGGCGACATCCCGGCCGACCCGGCGGTGCGCGATGCCGTGCACCAGCGCCAGCTGCTCGTGCTGGCCATGCCCGGCGCCCCCGCGGCCATGGCCATGGTGGCCTTGGCCGCGCGCATCGACGGCTGACGCCAAGCGCATGATCAACGCGGGCCCGAGCCCGCCAGCAGCACGATCACCGCACCGGCCCCGCCCTCGTGTCCGCTGGCCTGGGCGAAGGCGATCACCTCATCGCACTGCGCCAGCCAGCGCTGCACCTTGGCTTTGAGCACGGGCTGTTTGCCCGGCGACCCATGGCCCTTGCCATGCACCACGCGCAGGCAGCGCTGGCCGCGCCGCGTGCAGTCGCGCACAAAGGCGGCCAGCTGCTCTCGTGCCTCGTCGCGGCGCAGCCCGTGCAGGTCGATCTGCGCCTGCATCGCCCAGTGCCCCCGGCGCAACCGGGTCACCACGTCCTGCGACACCCCGGGCCGGCGAAAGCTCAGGCCATCATCGGTCAGCAACAGCGACTCGACGTCGACTTCGTCGGACAGGGCTTCACGCAGCGCGGCCTGCTCGTCACGCTGGCGCTGAAAGGGCTCGGGCGCCGGCCGCGGCGGCTGCAGGTCGGCGCGCTCGTGCGGCGGCAGCGCGGTGACGCGCCCGACGGCGTCGCTGAACTGGCGCCGGCGCAGTTCGGCCGCGGCCTGTGCGGCCCGCTCGGCTGCGGCGCGCTCGGCCGCCTCGAGCTCGCGCTGGCGCATGGTTTCGCGCAGGGCGGCCAGGGTGGCGCGGTGGTCGGCCTTCACATCAGGCCTTCACAGCAGTCCGCGCTCGGCCAGGGACACCACCTGCCCGACACCGACGACGACGTGGTCCAGCACCCGCACATCCACCAGCTGCAGCGCCGCCTTCAGCGTCTGCGTCAGGAACTCGTCGGCGCGCGAAGGCTCGGCCACGCCCGAGGGGTGGTTATGCGCCAGCACCACGGCCGCCGCGTTGAGTGCCAGCGCACGCTTGACGACTTCGCGCGGGTAGACGCTGGTCTGGTTCAGCGTGCCATAAAACATCTCTTCCAAGCGCAGCAGGCGGTGCTGGGCGTCGAGGAAGAGCACCGCAAAGACTTCCTGGCTGCGCCCGCCCAGCTGCAGTGCCAGGTAGTCCTTCACGCGCTGGGGGTTGTCGAACACGGGCGCGGCTTGCATTTGCTGGGCCAGGGCGCGGCGCGCCATCTCCATCACAGCGAGCAGCTCGGCCCGCTTGGCCGGCCCCAGGCCCTTGATGGTCTGCAGCTGGTTGGGCGTGGCGGCCAGAAGCCCCGCAAACCCCTGGCACTCGTCCAGCACCTGCGCGGCCAGCGCAAACACCCCGTGGCCCTTGTAGCCTGTGCGCAGCAGCAGCGCCAGCAGTTCGCTGTCCGCCAGGGCGCCCGCGCCCCGGGCCAGCAGCTTTTCGCGCGGGCGCTGGTCGGCGGGCAGGTCCTTCATCGTCATGGCGCGGCTGTGGCAATCGGAACGCGGCAGGGGCGCCCCGATAGAATCAAGTCCAGTCTATTCGACGCATGCACGCCGCGCCGCTCACAAAGTGAACCGTATCCAACCAGGCTCGTTCCTGACCTTGCACTACCGCCTGGGCCGACCTGGCGGGGCCGACGTGGTGAACACGTTCGCCGACAAGCCGGCCACGCTGTCGTTGGGCGAGGGCCTGCTGGCGCCGGCTATCGAGCAGCAGCTGATCGGCCTGCCTGAGGGCGCCCACGAACATTTCGAGCTGCCCGCGGGCAGCGCCTTCGGCCCGCACAACCCGGAGATGCTGCAGCGCGTAAAGCTGTCGCTGCTGCACGAACTGGGCGAGCCCGACGCCCAGTACGGCGTGGGCGATGTGGTCCAGTTCCCCACGCCGGACGGCGAGGGCAGCTACGCCGGGCTGGTGCGCGAGGTGGGGCCGGATTGGCTGCTGTTCGATTTCAACCACCCGCTCGCCGGCCAGCCCGTGCGTTTCGAGGTGCAAGTTCTGGGAGTGCTTTGACCATGCCGGGTTCGATCGAAGAAGTGCTGTTGGCCGAGCCGCGTGGCTTTTGCGCCGGGGTCGACCGCGCCATCGAGATCGTCGAGCGCGCGCTGACCAAGTTCGGCGCGCCGATCTACGTGCGCCACGAGATCGTCCACAACACCTACGTGGTGAACGACCTCAAGGCCAAGGGCGCCATCTTCATCGAAGACCTGGCCGACGTGCCGCCGGGCGCCACGCTGGTGTTCAGCGCCCATGGTGTCAGCCAGGCCGTGCGTGTGGAGGCCGCGCTGCGCGGCTTCCAGGTCTTCGACGCGACCTGTCCCCTGGTGACCAAGGTGCACGTCGAGGTGGCCAAGCTGAGCAAGGAAGGCTACGAGTTCATCATGATCGGCCACAAGGGCCACCCCGAGGTCGAAGGCACCATGGGCCAGCTCAGCGAAGGCATCTACCTGGTCGAAGAGGCCGCCGAAGTGAAGGCCGTGCGCCCCCGCGGCGGCAAGCTGGCGGTGGTGACGCAGACGACGCTGTCGGTCGACGACGCCGCCGAGATCCTGGCCGAAGTGAAGCGCTGCTTTCCGCATGTGCGTGAACCCAAGAAGCAGGACATCTGCTACGCCACGCAGAACCGGCAGGACGCCGTCAAGGTGCTGGCGCCCGAGGTCGACGTCGTCATCGTCGTTGGCAGCCCCACCAGCAGCAACAGCAACCGCCTGCGCGAACTGGCGCAGCGCCTGGGCACCGCGTCCTACATGGTGGACGCCGCCGAGGACCTGCGCGCCGAGTGGTTCGAGGGCCGGCGCCGCGTCGGCCTGACGGCCGGTGCGTCGGCCCCCGACATCCTCGTTCAGCAGGTCATCGTGAGGCTGCGCGAACTGGGCGCCGTGACTATCCGCAAGATGGACGGCGTCAAGGAGGCCGTGCACTTCCCGCTGCCGCGCGGCCTGGGCGACCGCAGCATGACCGAGTCGAGTTCCTCGCGATCCTGACGACCGCCCGCGCGCCCACACCTAGAACGGCGCCTTGACGGCGCCGTTTTTCGCATCTCAGCCTGTCCACACAGGGGACCTCCATGATCGACATCAACCTCCTCCGCCGCGATCTCGACGGCGCCGTCGCGCAGCTGCAGCGGCGCAAGAACCCGCAGCCGTTTCTTGACGTGCCGCTCTACACCGCGCTGGAAGCCGAGCGCAAACAAATCCAGTCCCATACCGAGCAACTGCAAGCCCGCCGCAATGGCCTGAGCAAGCAGATCGGCCAGCTCAAGGGCCAGGGCGCGGACGCCGCCGCCGTGGCCGATGCGATGGCCCAGGTGAGCGGCATTGCCGATGAGCTCAAAGCCGGTGCAGATCGCCTTGAAGTCTTGCAAGCCCAGTTGCATGGCCTGCTGATGGCCTTGCCCAACCTGCCGCACGACAGCGTGCCTGCAGGCAGCGACGAAACAGCCAACATCGAAGTCCGTCGCTGGGGCACACCACGGGCTTTCGACTTCGAGCCCAAGGACCATGTCGACCTGGGCCAGCCCCTGGGTCTGGATTTCGAGACCGGCGCGCGGCTGTCGGGCGCACGCTTCACCTTCCTGCGTGGCCCGGCAGCGCGCCTGCACCGGGCGCTGGCGCAGTTCATGCTGGACATGCAGACCGAACAGCACGGCTACACCGAGTGCTACACGCCCTACATCGTCAACCGCGAGGTCCTTGAAGGCACGGGCCAGCTGCCCAAGTTCAAGGACGACATGTTCTGGGTCTTCCGTGGCAGCGAGGGCGGCAGTGAAGGCGACGGCGCCGAACCCCAGGCAGCGCAGTACCTCATCTCGACCTCAGAAATCTCGCTCACCAACAGCGTGCGCGAGCAGATCCTGGACGCCGCCGCATTGCCCATCAAGCTCACCGCGCACAGCCCGTGTTTTCGTTCGGAAGCCGGCAGCGCCGGGCGCGACACGCGCGGCATGATCCGCCAGCACCAGTTCGACAAGGTCGAGATGGTGCAGGTGGTCCACCCCGAGCACAGCTACGCCACGCTGGAGCAGATGGTCGGCCATGCCGAGGCCGTGTTGCAGGCGCTGGAGCTGCCCTACCGCGTGGTCAACCTGTGCGGCGGCGACCTGGGCTTCGGCAGCACCAAGACCTACGATCTTGAGGTCTGGCTGCCAGCGCAAGCCACCTACCGGGAGATCAGCTCGTGCAGCAACTGCGAGGCCTTCCAGGCGCGGCGCATGCAGGCCCGGTTTCGCACGCAGGTCGACGGCAAACCCGGCAAGCCCGAACTGGTGCACACCCTCAACGGTTCCGGCCTGGCGGTGGGCCGCGCCCTGGTGGCGGTGCTGGAAAATCACCAGCAGGCCGACGGCTCGGTGGCGGTGCCCGCGGCCTTGCGCCCCTACCTGCGCGGGCGCGAAGTGCTCACGGCGTGATCGGCTAGAATCGCAAGCTTCGCGCCGACGGTTTCCCTTGGGACCGCGGAGCACCTGGAGAGGTGGCAGAGTGGTCGAATGTACCTGACTCGAAATCAGGCGAACCGCAAGGTTCCGAGGGTTCGAATCCCTCCCTCTCCTCCAGCGAAATGCCTCCTGTGACACAGGAGTGGCTTATCCTGTTGTTGCTTTGCAGCCAACCGGACAAGAGCAATGGCAACCAGCCAATCGGTCACTCTCTTCATTTCGTACGCTCACCGCGATGAGGAGCTGAAGTCCCAACTGGACAAGCACCTGACGCCGTTGAAGCTGCAGAAGGTCATCGACAAGTGGTCGGACCGGCAGATTGAAGGCGGCCAGGACTGGGCGCACCAGATCGACAGCAACCTGAAGAGCGCCGACATCATCCTGCTGCTGGTCAGCCCGGATTTCGTCTCGTCAGACTACTGCGCCGGCATCGAGCTGAAGGCGGCCATGACGCGCTACCGCGATGGCGATGCCATCGTCGTGCCGGTGATCCTGGAGCCCTGCGACTGGAAGTGGCTGGACTTTGGAAAACTCCAGGCCACGCCCAAGGACGGCAAGGCCATCACCGATTGGCCCAACATCAATTCGGCCTTTCTGGATGTGATCAACACCATCCGCCAGGTCGCCCAGGGTTTGCTCGACAAGCGCCAGAAGAGGGAAGAGGAGAGGCAGGCCGCCAGCGAGCGCTACAAGGCCAAGGTCGAAGAGGTGCTGTCCGACGGCGACATCACGCCGCTCGAGCGCAAGACGCTGAACGAGCTGCGCGACAAGCTGGGCTTGACGGCCGACGAGGCCGAGGCGATCAAGGATTCGGCCTACCAGCCGCTGCGCGAGTACCAGAGCAAGCTGGCCCAGTACCGGGTCGACCTGGTCGAGACCATCCAGCACGAATACCCGCTGAGCGAGCGCACCAAGGTCGACCTGAAGCAACGCCAGCGGGAACTGGGCTTGAAGGCCGAGGACGCCGACCGCATGGAGGCGGAGCTGCTGGCCGGGGCGGAGGCCAGCTACCAGGCGCAGCTGAAGTCCGGCGAGGCCGCGGTGCAGCGTGCGCGCGAGGCGTCCGAGCGCCAAGCCCAGGAAGAAGCCGACCGTCGGGCCCGCGAGGCCGACGAGCAGCGACAGCGCGCGGCCATGGCGGCGCAGCGCGAACGCGAAATGGCCGATCAGCGCCAGGCGGCGGAGTCAGCGCAGCGCATGGCTGCCGAAGCGGCACAGCGCGCAGCCGAGGCCGAAGCCGCGCTCGAAGCCAGGCGCCTGGCCGAGGAGGCCGGCCGACGTCGGCTCGAGGACGAGCGCCAGCAGCAAGATGCTCGCCTGGCGCGCGAGGCCGCGCAGGCGCTGCAGGTGCCCGAAGCGGTGGTTGCGAATGTGCCGCCGCCCACGTCACCCGGGCCGACCGTGCCGCCCCCGTCGGTATCGAAGCCGGCGGCCCCCGCGGTGGCCGCATCGGTGGCAAACGGCGCGCCGGCCCAGCCGGCCATCACGCTTCGCATGCGGATGGTGGCCGCAGGGATTGCTGCCGTGGTCAGCGGCGCCGCGATGTTGATCGGACCCAGCTTTGCGGAGTATGGCGGCGTCGACTCAGGGGTCGCCGTGCTCTTCGCCGTCTTCGGCGCGATCGCTGGCGCAATCATTGCCGGGTACCGCTGGATTGCCGTCGCCGCCGTCGCGGCCGTGTTGTTGATGCTTGCGAATCATGGGGAGGTGAATCCCGGCGCATGGCTTTTGGTGTTCGCCCTCCTGGGCGGCTCGGTGGTCATCCCTGTCCGACGGCGGCTGCGGCAGAGGAAGTCGCGGTCCGGCGTCGCTTGATCCGTGACCAGTCAGCGCCGCCACCACCCCCGCGCTTCGTCCACATCCACCTGCAGCTTCACGAAAATCTCCGCGCTGCGTGAGCCGGCGCCCGGCCCGCGGGCGGCGGAACTTGCGCCGACGTACAGCAGGGTGCCGGCCGACTCGCGCCAGGCGTAGGTGAGTGA
>JANNWL010000235.1:0-1945 GCA_031414735.1 Burkholderiales bacterium
CGTCGCGATGGGCGGCTACGCCATGCTCACCAGCGGCAACGCCAACTTGCTGATGGCGCATGGCACACCGGCGCAGCGCGAGGTGTTTGCGAAGAACCTCTTCGCCGGCCGCTGGTTCGGCACCATGTGCCTGAGCGAACCACAGGCCGGCTCGTCGCTGTCGGACATCAGCACGCGCGCCGTCCCAGACGTTGCAAGTGATGGCGATGGCTTTGACAGCGACCCGCTGGGCCCACGCTTTCGGCTGCGCGGCAACAAGATGTGGATCAGCGCCGGCGAGCACGAGATCACCGAGAACATCGTGCACCTGGTGCTGGCCAAGATCCCCGGGCCGGATGGCAAGCTGGTGCCAGGTACCCGGGGCATCTCGCTCTTCATCGTGCCCAAGAAGTTGGTCGACGAGCTGGGGGCATTGACGGGCGAGCGCAACGACGTCGCGCTTGCTGGTCTGAACCACAAGCTGGGCTACCGCGGCACGACCAACACGCTGCTGAACTTCGGCGAAGGCCGCCACCCGGTGCGTGGCGACAGCGGTGCCATCGGCTACCTCGTCGGCGCGCCCGGCCAGGGCCTGCGCTGCATGTTCCACATGATGAACGAGGCGCGCATCGGGGTGGGTCTGGGTGCGGTGATGCTTGGCATGGCCGGTTACGAAACCAGCCTGGCCTACGCCAAGCAGCGCACGCAGGGCCGCCCCATCACCGGCGCGGGCAAGGACGCGGCGATGCCGCCCGTGCCGCTGATCGCCCACGCCGACATCAAGCGCATGCTGTTGGCGCAAAAGAGTTATGTCGAAGGCGGCCTGGCACTGGCGCTGTACTGCGCGCGGCTGGTGGACGAACTGCACACCGGCGACGAGGCCGCCGCGCGTGAGGCCGGGCTGCTGCTGGAGGTGCTGACGCCGATCGCCAAGAGCTGGCCCAGCGAATGGTGCCTGGAGGCCAATTCGCTGGCCATCCAGGTGCTGGGCGGTTATGGCTACACACGCGACTTCATGGTCGAGCAGTGCTGGCGCGACAACCGGCTGAACATGATCCACGAAGGCACGCACGGCATCCAGGCGCTGGACCTGCTGGGCCGCAAGGTGGTGATGGACGGCGGCGCCGGCTTGAAACTGCTGGCCGCACGCGTGCAGGCCACGGCCGAACGTGCCGCCAGCGACGCCGCACTGCAGCCGCAGGTGCAGGCCTTGCTTGTCGCTCTGCAACAGTTGACCACGGCCACACAGGCCGCCTGGTCGACGGGTGTGCCCGAGGAAGCGTTGGCCAACGCCACACCCTATCTGCAAGCCTTCGGCCATGTCGTGCTGGCCTGGATGTGGCTGGACGTGGCGCTGGCCGCCAGCGCGGCGCCGCAGGCGCTGAAGCAGGGCAAACTGGTGGCCATGCGTTACTTTTTCGACTACGAGTTGCCGAAGACCGCGGCCTGGTTGCAGGTGGTCAGCAGCCGCAACGCCGTCTGCCGCGGGATGCATGAAGACTGGTTCTGAACATGGGCGCAGCGACGCTGGAAAAGCTCATCTGGGTGTTGATTTTCGGCGGCATGCTGCTGTTCAGCCTGGGGCTGTTCATCGGGCGTGGCGGTGGCGAGTCGCTGGCCTGGGCGCTGCTCGCGATCGGTACCGGGGCTGTGGCTGTCGGGGTGTTGCTGATTTTCCTGCGCGCGCGCATGCCTGGCGATGATGCCGGTAAACCTGACCAGTGACGGGATGCCCGTGTTCGCGATCACCCGGCGCGCACTGTTGCTGGCCGCCGCGCTGGTCGCAGCGTGCGCTCAGGGGCCGGTCGCCGCGCCCCACACGCCACCCATCGTCTTCGTGCACGGCAATGGCGACAGCGCTGCGTTGTGGCACACCCTGCTCTGGCGGTTTGAGTCCAACGGCTGGCCGCGCGAGCGGCTGCACGCCATCGACATGCCCTACCCGCAGTCGCGCGACGCCGACGAC
>JANNWL010000236.1:0-19266 GCA_031414735.1 Burkholderiales bacterium
AAGGACGCCGCCGGCAAGGTGCAGGAAGCCACCGGCAAGGCGATCGGCAGCCATGAGCAGCAGCTCAAGGGCATCAAGAAACAAGTCGATGGCCAGGTGCAGAAGGCTGTCGGCGACATCAAGGAAGTCGCCAAGGACGCAGGCAGGAAGTAGGCGCGACCACAACCTAGGCGGGACGCTGGTTTCGGCGTCGCGCCGCTGCCTTTGTCGAAGGTCGCAGCAGTCGTCGCTGCGACCGCACACGTCGGTGATGGTCGCCTGGGGCCGGCCGCGTCTGCACGGCGGCTCACATTGCGAGCTCGAATCGCTTCCATCCCGTTGGTTCACAAGCCAGCGCCAACAGTGCTTAGACGTCCCCGCGGTCGGGCGTACCATCAGCTCGATTCGAGAGGGGTCCATGGATTCAGACAGATCCCCGCGCCGTCGGCTGACGGCACCCTTGGCCGGCAGGGTTCAAGACGATGCCAGTTCCGAACAGATCGCGGCAGCCTGTGGCGCACTCTGGACGGAGCTCGACGCAGTCCTGTCGCCGATCATCGGCCCCCGTGGCGTGACGGCGCTGGGCCAGCGCAGCCTGCACCTGGCCAGCGCTGTCCACCCGTGGCTTGCCGCCCGCCAGCCGGGCGGGCCAGCGACACTGGACTCGGCCACGCTTGTGGCGTTGCTGTCGCAGCGCAGCAGCGATGACGCCGCAGCCGCGGCCGACACCATCCTGCAGATATTTCACGGATTGCTGACCCGCCTGATCGGAGGCTCCCTGACGGAGCGCCTGCTTCGTGGTGCCTGGGGTCCGCCCGAACCCTCATTGAACCGCGCAAGCGCGCAGGAAACGAAGCCATGACAAGCAAAGTAGCCATCCACCGCCTGGCCACAGGCGTACCCGGGTTGGACGAGGTGCTGGGCGGCGGTCTGCCGGAGTTCTCGTTCAATCTGATCGCTGGCCAGCCCGGTTGCGGCAAGACCACGCTGGCACACCAGATCATGTTTGCGCTGGCCACGGTCGAGCGGCCGGCGCTGTACTTCACGGTGCTGGGCGAACCGCCGCTGAAGATGCTGCGCTACCAGCAGCAGTTCGACTTCTTCGACAGCGAGGCTCTCAACCACAGCGTGCGCTTCGTGAACCTGTCGGAAGAGGCCATGGCCGGCGACCTCGACCGCGTGCTCAAACGCATCGTCGACGAAGTGGCCACCCATGCCCCGGCGCTGGTCTTCGTGGATTCATTTCGCTCGGTGATCCTGGCCGGCGAAGGCGGTGGCCAGGCGCCCAACGGACTGCAGCAGTTCGTGCAGCAGCTGGGCATGTTGATGACGACCTGGCATGCCACAACATTTCTGCTGGGAGAGTATTTCAGTGAGAACGACGCCAACCCGGTGTTCACGGTGGCCGACGGGCTGATCTGGTTGCGCCAGAGCGTGCAGCGCAACTCGATGGTGCGCAAGATGGAGATCTTGAAGATGCGCGGCCAGCCAACGCTGCCGGGCCTTCACACCTACCGCATCAGCGCAGCCGGCGTCAAAGTCTTCGCGCCGGCGTCGGCCGTGGTGCCGCTGCACGTGACCCCCAACCAGGACACAACGAAAGAGCTTGCCGGGCGCGCGTTGGTGGGCGTGCCGGGCCTGGACGAGATGCTTGGCGGCGGCTTGCCACGCGGCTATTCACTGCTGGTGGCTGGCCCATCGGGCTCGGGCAAGAGCATCCTGGCTGCATCCTTCCTGGCCGAGGGCGCGCGGCGCGGCGAGACCGGCGTGATCGCGGCCTTCGAGCAACGCCCGAATCGCGAGCGCAACCGGGTGCTGGCGGATCTGATCGCCGGCGGCCAGGTGTCGCTGCTCAACAGCCAGGCGCCCGACCTGTCGATCGACGAGGTGGTGTATCTGCTGGTCGCCGAGATCCGGCGCCACAAGGCCAGCCGCGTGGTCATCGACTCGCTGTCGGGCTTCGAGCTGGCGCTGGCGCCCACATTCCGGGAAGACTTCCGCGAGTCGCTGCTGAGCCTGGTCACGGCCTTGTCGAACGCGGGCGTCACCGTGCTGATGACTTCGGAGCTCGAAGACCGCTATACCGACCTGCGTTTCAGCCCCTACGGCACGGCCTTCCTGACCGACGCGATCATCGTGCAGCGCTACATCGAGGTCGAAAGCCGGCTGCGCCGCGTCACGGCGGTAATCAAGGTGCGGGCCAGTGCCCATTCGGACGATCTGCGTGAATACACCATCGAAACCGATGGCATTCACGTCGGCCAGAAGCTGCCCGATCAGGAAGGCCTTCTCGGAGGCCGACCGACGCGCAAGGGCACGCCGCCACCCGCCACCGACGGCGACTGAAACGCGCAGGCGGATCTGCCATGAGCCACCCGAACGATCCCCATGCCCCCGCTGCCGGCGATGCCGCCCCCGGCGCTGTCGCGGCCGCCGAAAACGACCTCGTGCGCGTGCAGCGCAAGGTCGATGCGGCGCGCGCCGCGTTGCTGCGCTTGTTGCAGGAAGTGGTGGCTGCCGAGAGCCGGCTCGACAACAACCAGGCGGCCCAAATGTTGCAAGCCAATGAGCGCTTGGTGGTCGCAGCGCTGCGCGATCAGGCCGATGCACAAGCCGCCACAGAATCGCTGATCGACGCGAACAGGTCGGCTGAGACCGACCCCCTGACCGGCTTGCCCAACCGCACACTGATGCTGGACCGCCTGACCCTGGCCATCGCCGGGGCCAAGCGGCGCGCGACCCGCCTGGCACTGCTGTTCCTGGACCTCGACAACTTCAAGCAGATCAACGACACGCTGGGTCACCCGGCCGGCGACGAAACCTTGAAAGAGGTGGCGCGGCGCCTGGTCCATGCCGTGCGCGAGGTCGACACCGTCAGCCGCCATGGCGGCGACGAGTTCCTGATCCTGCTCAGCGAGGTCTCGCACGCCGCCGACGCCGGGTTGATCGCTGGCAAGCTCATCGCCGCGCTCGGCGAACCCTTGCAATTGGGGGGCCAGGCCCTGGAATTGACGGCCAGCATCGGCATCAGCCTGTACCCAGACGATGCCGATTCGATCGACGCGCTGATCGCCAACGCCGATGCAGCGATGTACCGCGCCAAGCGCGAGGGGCCTGGCGCGCTTGTGCTGCACGGAGAACCGCCGCCCCTGCCAGCCGATGGGGGACGAGCGGCAGCAATGACTGACCACGAACAGGCCTTGGCGGCACACGAACGCCGCCACGCCCAGATGCAGGAAGCCAACGAGCAGTTGGTGCTGGCCGCGCTGGACGCGCAGGAACTGCAAGCCGCCGCCGAGCGTGCGCAGCAACGTCAGGCCGACTTCATGGCAGCGGTGGCAGAGGAATTGGGTGATCCCTTCGCGCCGATCCGGATTGCCGCGTCCATGGTGGGGCGCGAGTCAGAGCTGGAGTCTCTGCTGCCGCGCGTGCAGACCATGGTCGACCTGCAGGCGGCCCGCGTGTCGCGCCTCGTCAAGGCTGCAAGCACCCGGTCGGACGCTGCGGGCCTGCAGCAGTCCACTGACCGGCAGGTCTGCGATCTGGTCGCCATCATCGATGCAACGGTGAGCGACCAGCACCCGTTGATGGACCTGCGGCAGCAACGCTTGACGGTGGCTGTGCCGGCCGGCCCGCTGGCCGTGCGGGGCGACGCGGTTCGCGTGAGCCATTTGCTGAGCAACCTGCTCGACAACGCGTCCAAGTACACACCCGACAGGGGCAACATCCGGCTCGATGTGATCGTCCAGGGCGAAAGTGTGGTCCTGACGGTGATTGACGATGGCATCGGCATGACAGCCGACGTGGTGCCCCGCATCTTCGAGCCCTTCGGACAAGACAGCGGGGCCATAGGCTTCAACGGTGCCAGCACCGGTATCGGCCTGCCGGTCGTGCGGGCGCTGGTCACCGAACTGGGGGGCACCGTGGTGGCCGACAGTGCGGGCAACGGGCACGGCAGCCGCTTTGTGGTGACGCTCCCGCGGGCCGGTGTTGGGGTGGTTGAGGTGTCCGTCACCGGACAAGCTGCGGCCTGAGCTTCGAGTGACCCGACCCTGTCCGTGGTCGCCCCGCCCAACCCGCGGTTGAATGGGCTGCTTGCCGCACTGCCCGACGTTGATTTCGAGCGCTGGCTGCCGCAGCTCGAATGGGTGGCGATGCCTTTGGGACAGGTGCTGTACCCGCAAGGCAGACCGCCGAGCCACGCCTATTTTCCGACCTCGTCGCTGGTGGCCTTGCTGTATGAAATGGAGAACGGCGCCACCTCCGAGATTGCCGTTGTAGGCAACGAAGGGATGGTTGGCGTGGCACTGTTCATGGGCGGTGGCGCGACGCCGAGCCGAGCCGCGGTTCAAAGCGCCGGCGAAGGCTTTCGCTTGCCGGCGCAGGTGATGACCAGCGAGTTTGATCGGTCGCCCCATGTGGCCAAGCTGATGCTGCGATTCACGCAGGCGTTGATCGCACAGATGTCGCAGACCGCGGCATGCAACCGCCACCACAGTCTTGTTCAACAACTGTGCCGTTGGCTGCTGCTGAGTCTTGACCGCCTGCCGGGCACCGAGTTGCACATGACGCAGGAATTGATCGCCAGCATGCTGGGCGTGCGCCGGGAGGGTGTGACGGAGGCCGCGCGCAAACTGCAGAAGGACGGGCTGATCCACTACGCGCGCGGGCACATCACGGTGCTCGACCGGCCCGGGCTCGAGCATCGCAGCTGCGAGTGCTACGGCGTCGTCAAGCGCGAGTACGACCGGTTGCTGCCGCCAGCAGTGGGCCCGGCGGCAACACCTGCCAACGACTCTGGGTGTGTATCCGGCAGGCGGTCTTCCGCGCTTCCTTGACGGTATTCAAGGCCCGCTCACCCCGGACAGAGGTGGAGAGTTGGGATTCGCCTGGGCGCAGTGGCCCGACCCCCTTCTTCCTGCGCTTGGCATCACATCGGCAGGGCTTTCGACGCAGGCTTTGCTGCCGGTCGGCAGTCCAGGGCGCATGGCCGATGCCGCGTTCTCCCACCTGTAATCAGCGCTGGTGATCTATCGACGCGTTCTCTTTGCGCAAGTCGCTTGTACGCGCAGTTCGTTCGAGCAGGGCACGATGTTCACCGCGCCAATGGTCAGCAAGCCGTGGCCGCGACCCGCGTCAGTCGGGCCCGGCAGCACCCCGCGATTCGGTGGGAGCCGAACAGGCACTGGCATGCCCTGGGCCAATGCGCCACAGAGGCGCTCGGAGAGGCATCCAGGCCAGCTTTGACGGCGTGCGCATCAGCCACTGGCGCCGATCCCGGCGCGCTGAGCCGCCGGGCAATTGCGCCCGCTTGGGGTGCGATGCCCAGCATCGCCTTTCACCCCTAAGGTGCGGGGGCAGGAACTGAAACGGCCGATTGACAGGGGTTGGTCTGTGCCAGAAGATGATGACAGTCCCGAGAGCAATCCACGGGTACTTTCACACCACAGGAGCTTGACCTTGAACACTGCAACCATTCATCGCTTGGCCACGATGGCCTTTGCTTCGACGCTGGCCCTGAGCGCTTTGAACGCCGGCGCTGTCGTCAGCGCCGTTGGCCCAGGCGCTTTTCCCGGTTCGTCGCTGCTTGTCGATTTGTCCACTTCCGTCGACGGCACTGAAGTCAATGGCCTGACGGTCGGGGGCCTGACTTTCAGTTACAGCCTTGGTAACGGCAACGTGATCATCGACGGCGGCCCCGGAATCACCAACAACGTGGCCCCGCTCAACGTCGTGTCCATTGGCGCGCCTGGCGGCATCTTGGGCGTGGCGCTGCCGGGCCCGTCCACCACGTTCGGCTACGGCTACGCGCTTCTGGCCGGCGGCACTGTGCCGGCCGGCACGACCATTACCCTGTTCAACGGCGCCACGAACGTCGGCTCGCTCTCCTATCAGGCCGAGCCTGACCCGGACTTTCCAGGCGGCTTCGCCGGTATCTCGAGCACCTTGCCGTTCAACAGGGTCGAGTTGACATTCAACGCCGCGGCCGCCGCATGGGCAGCAGACAACTTCCGCGTCACCGCCGTGCCCGAACCCACCACGCTGGGCATGTTCGCGCTCGGCATCTGCGCCTTGTTGATGCGTCAGAAGCGGCGAGTCGGCTGAGTTTGAAGTCCGCGGGACGCGCGTTCGAATCGCGCCTCCCCGACCACATTGATCGACATGTCGATCGACGACACTGCGGCACCCTTTGCGGGTGCCGCAGTCGCTTCAGGCTGCCAGTTTGCGTGCCGGAGCCACGCTGTCGTCGAGCTCGGCGGCCAGCTTCTCGGCCAGGCTCAGCGCGCCGGCAATCAGCCACGACCCGGTTTCGCGGTCATCCTGGTTGTCCTGGTCCAGGAAGTGATCTGCGGCGCGGGCCGACGCGTTCAATTGGTGAGCCCGCACGCGGACGGCCGCCACGGCCTGCTGCAAGGCGGCTTCGGCAGCGCCTTCCTTGACCGAGCGGGCCAGGCTGTCGATGTCAGCGGCCAGGTCCTCGGCGAGAGTCACCGCGCTGGACGTCAGCCACGATCCCGTGTTGCGGTCATCCGCCTTGTCCTGGCCGTTGTAGTGGTCGGCGGCGCGCAGCGCGGCGCGCAACTGGTGGGCGCGGCTGCCCAGGCGGCGCAGGGCCTGCGAGGGGTCATCACCGGCGCGCGGCGCTGCGCTGGTGCGGCTCGGTTTGGACGGGTCATTCATGTCGTGCATCCTGTGCGGGCGGAGCGCGGATTTTGCACGCCCCGTTTCGTGGTGGGTTGGGGTTGCCTTTGGTGGGCGTGCATTCCTGACCAGCGGCTGCCTACGCCGGGCCGCCACGCAACAAGGCGGCCAAGTCCATCCACACTGGACCGCTGTCGTCGATTGCTGCAGCCGGGCCCGGCGCCTCGGGCACGACCTGCTCGAACAAGGGCAGCAGTTGCGGTGGGATGAAGCGTGTCAGCGGCGCGTGAACGTGCCGGTCGCCCAGCACGCGCTGTTGCGTCACGTAGAAGCGCTGCGGCACCCACAGCGTGAGCTCGTCGCGCGCCCGCGTCATGGCCACATACAGCAGCCGGCGTTCCTCTTCGATCTCGGCTGCGCTGCCGGCGGCCATGTCGGCGGGCAGGCAACCGTCCACGACATTCAAGACGTGCACGGCATTCCATTCCTGTCCCTTGGCCGAATGGATGGTGGACAGCACGAGGTAGTCCTCGTCCCGGTGCGGGGGCACGGCTTCATCGCTGGTGGCTTCGGGTGGGTCCAGCGTCAGCTCGACGAGAAAGTTCTGCCGGCTGCCGTAGCCCGGCGCCAGCCGGCCCAGCTGTTCCAGGTCGCCCAGGCGCACGCGCGCGTCGGCATGCAGGCGCTGCAGGTGGGGTGCGTACCAGGCGACCACCGCATGCAGGTCATCAGGCCAGCGCGCGTCAGGGCCGCGCAGTTGCGCCATCAGCCCACGCAGTTCCTGCCACGGCGCGGCCGCAGCGGTCGGGGGTTTGAAGGTATCCAGCGGACCCGTGTGGTCGAGCAGCCGCTTCACGCTGGCCGGCCCCATGCCGGGCACCAGCCGGGCCGCGCGCAGCGCCGACAGTCGCGACTGCGGGTTGGCCGCCCAGCGCAGCACCGCCAGCACATCCTTGATATGGGCGGCTTCCATGAAGCGCAGGCCGCCGTACTTGACGAAGGGCACCTGGCGCCGCGCCAGTTCGAGTTCCAGCGCCAGGCTGTGGTGGTTGGCGCGGAACAGCACGGCCTGGCGCTTCAGCGCCAGCCCGGTTTCGCGCAGGGCCAGCACCTCGTCGGTGACACCGCAGGCCTGCGCAGCGTCGTCGACCACCACGCACAGTCGCGGTCGCTGGGCGGCGGTGCGCGGGCTCCAAAGCCGCTTGGGAAAGCCCTCGGCAGCCAGCGCGATGACCGCGTTGGACGCCGCCAGGATGGGCTGGCTGGAGCGGTAGTTCTGCTCCAGCGTGACCCGTTTCATCGGCTCGGTGAACCGCTCTGCGAAGTCGAGGATGTGGCGCACATCGGCCCCGCGGAAGGCGTAGATGCTCTGCGCGTCGTCGCCCACCGCCGTCAGGCCCTGACCGTCTGGGCGCAGCGCCTGCACGAGTTCGACCTGCAGCCGGTTCACGTCCTGCAGTTCGTCGACCAGCACGTGGTCGAACCGGGCGGCGATGCGCTGTGCCAGGGCCGGCACCTGCGTCATGTGCCACCAGGCCAACAGCAGGTCGTCGAAGTCCAGCGACTGCTGGTCCAGCTTGCTGCGGGCAAAGGCGGCGAACAGGCGCTCCAGGCCGTCGTGGGCACTGGCGCACCAGGAATAGTGGGTGCGCAACACCTCGACCAACGGCGCGCGCGTGTTGACGCAGCGGCTGTGGATGGCCAGGCAGGTGGCCGCCATCGGGAAGCGCAGGCCACCGCGCTCGTCGTCGGCCCGTGTGTCAGCCAATCCCAGGGACTGGCGCGCCAACGCCATCAGGTCTTGCGCATCGGCGCCGTCCAGCACGGTGAAGTCGGGTGCCAGCCCGATGCGGGGCGCTTCTTCTCGCAGCAGCCGCGCGGCCACGCTGTGGAACGTGCCGCACCAGGGCAGCACCGGCGGTGGCGTGCTTCGCGGCAGGCCCAACGATGCGTGCAGAAGCTGCCCCGCCCGACGTGACATGTCGGCTGCGGCGCGGCGCGAGAAGGTGATGAGCAGCAGCCGGTTCGGCGCCACGCCCTGCTGGACCAGCCAGGCCGCGCGCGACGCCAGTGTCAGCGTCTTGCCGGTGCCCGCACCGGCAATCACCAGCAGCGGCCCGCCGGCAGGCAGGTGCTGCACGGCGGCCAGTTGTTCGGGGTTCAGTTCGGCCAGGGTGTCCACGAGCGGAACTGTATAGGCATCCAGCCGCCGATCCTTGGCTCACGGGTTCCGGCTTGGTGAAGCGCGCAAACCGTGGCCTGCCCCGCCCGAATCGAACGGGCAACCTCCCGCTTAGAAGGCGGGTGCTCTATCCAGTTGAGCTAGGGGCAGTCGAACCGGGAGCGCAATTCTAGGAGCCGGGGGACCAAGCCGGGTTCAGCGGCGCCCGTACTGCGTCTTGCCGAACATCGCCTCGCGGGCCTTGTCGTCGACGAAGGGCTTGCGCTGCGACGCCAGCACGTCCACGCCGCGCACGACAGCGGGGCGGGCTGCTATCTCGTCGAACCAACCCTTGAGGTGCGGGTGGTCGTTCCAATCGATGCCTTGGTTCTTCCAGCTGCGCAACCACGGAAAGATCGCGATGTCGGCGATGCTGTACTCGTTGCCTCCGATATAGCGGCTCTTCGCGATGCGCTTGTCCATCACGCCATACAGGCGCCGCGCCTCGTTGGTGTAGCGGTCGATGGCGTAGGGAATTTTCTCTGGCGCGTACAGCCGGAAGTGATGCGCCTGGCCCAGCATCGGCCCGACACCGCCCATCTGGAACATCAGCCACTGCAACACCTCGTAACGGGCTGCCAGGTCCTCAGGCAGGAACCGACCGGTCTTGGCGGCCAGGTACAGCAGGATGGCGCCGGATTCGAACAGCGAGATGGGCTGGCCACCGGGGCCGTCGGAGTCGACGAGGGCAGGAATCTTGTTGTTCGGGCTGATGGCCAGGAACTCGGGCTTGAACTGGTCGCCGGCACCGATATCCACGGCAACCGTGCGATATGGCAGGCTGCACTCCTCGAGCATGATGTGCACCTTGTGTCCATTCGGCGTGGCCCACGAATACACTGTGATCATCTGTTTTCTCCTGGTGCCTGAAGGCTCTGCAGCCTGCATCGACGACCGACTCTAAAGCATGCTCGACGGCCTCAAACGCTTCATCTCAGGCAAGCGCGCGCCCACCGGCACCGGGTGGGATGACGTCGCCCTGTGGGCTGAGCAACGTCAGTACCCGTTTCGCAGCGTTCCTGGCGAAGGCTTCGTCATCGACGGGCGCGCAGCCGGCACCGACTGGCGCCTGGAGTGGGGACCGTCGCAACGCAGCTACGTGCAGGGAGGGGAGTTGCGTCTGCGGGCAGAGTTGCCTGTCAGCTCGGCGCTGCAACTGGTGGTGATGAACCGCGTGCTGCAGGAGTCGATGGAGAAGGCGATGTTCGAGCAGGCGGTCGAAAGCGTGCAGACACGCATCGACAACGAAACGCCGCCCGAGACACGCTGGCTGGTGATGTTCCCCAAGCTTCCAGGCGCCGACATGGGTGTACTGCGCGAGAACTTCGTGGCCGTGTCCAGTATGCGGACGTGGTTGGCCATGTGGCTCCTGGGCCCTTTGTCGACCGCGCTCGTCGCCAGCGTGGCTGACGCTGCAGCGCCCGTGGTGCTGATGGTGGGCCGCGGCCGGCTGACCTTGCGCACGACGCTGCCCACGCCCGACCTCGCCGGCCTGCAACCCTGGCTGCGCTTGTTCGAGACGGCGATCCGTGAGGCTCGGCGTGTCGCTTCCGAGAAGCCAGCCCAGGTCGCCGAACCCGAGGCCAGCAGCGCCTTCCCCGCCAGCGCCTTGCCCGAAGAAGAACGCAAGGCCTGATCCGCAAGCGCCCGGCGCGGCCGGCGTCAGCGCGGTACCAGCTTGCCCAGTTCTATCTTGGCGATGGCATTGCGGTGGACCTCGTCGGGGCCGTCGGCAAACCGCAAGGTGCGGGCCATGGTGTAGAAATAGGCGAGCGGAAAGTCGCCGCACATGCCCGCGCCGCCGTGCACCTGCATCGCCCAGTCGATGACCTGGCAGGCCATGTTCGGTGCCACCACCTTGATCATCGCGATCTCGGCTTTGGCGCTCTTGTTGCCCGCCGTGTCCATCATCCATGCGGCCTTGAGCGTGAGCAGCCGCGCCTGGTCGATCTGGCAGCGGGCTTCGGCGATGCGCTCCTGCGTCACCGTCTGCTGCGCGATGGTCTTGCCGAAGGCCGTGCGGCTGACCGCGCGTTCGCACAGCAGCCGCAGCGAACGTTCGGCCAGCCCGATCAGGCGCATGCAGTGGTGGATGCGCCCGGGGCCCAGCCGGCCCTGGGCGATCTCGAAGCCACGGCCTTCACCCAGCAGGATATTCGATGCCGGCACGCGCACGTTGTCGAAGTCGATCTCCATGTGGCCGTGCGGCGCGTCGTCGTAGCCGAACACCGTGAGCGGGCGGCGAATCGTGATGCCCGGTGTGTTGGCGGGCACCAGCACCATCGACTGCTGCGAGTGGCGCGGTGCGTCGGGGTCGGTCTTGCCCATGAAGATGTAGATCTGGCAGCGCGGGTCGCCGGCGCCACTGGTCCACCACTTGCAGCCGTTGATGAGGTACTCGTCGCCCGAACTGCCCGATACCCGCTCGATGCGGGCTTCGATGTTGGTGGCGTCGGATGAAGCCACGGCGGGCTCGGTCATGGCGAAGGCGCTGCGGATCTCGCCGCGCAGCAGGGGTTCGAGCCAGCGCTTGTGGTGTTCGGCCGTGCCGTAGCGCACCAGCACCTCCATGTTGCCGGTGTCGGGTGCCGAGCAGTTGAAGACCTCGCTGGACCAGGGCACCGCGCCCATGATCTCGGCCAGCGGCGCGTACTCCTGGTTGTTCAGGCCGGCACCCAGGTGGCTGGCGTCGATGCTGCTGCCGTGTCCCGCCGCGCCTTCCGCGCGGGGCGGCAGGAACAGGTTCCACAGGCCGGCGGCGCGGGCCTTGGGTTTGAGTTCTTCGATGATCTGCAGGGGCGTCCAGCGCTTGCCGGCTGCCGTGTTGGCTTCCAGTTCGGCGTGGTACCGCGCTTCGCTCGGGTAGACGTGTTCTGCCATGAACTGGCTGACACGCTGCTGCAGGTCTTGGGTGCGGGGGGAGTAGCTGAAGTCCATGTGGGTTGGGTCGGCGTGGGCCGTCTCGGTGTGTGGGTGATTCGGTGGTTCGGTGGTTCAGTCAAGGGCGGCCTGCGCATGGCGCCAGGCCAGTTCGGCCAGTGGGCGTGTTTGCGCCCCCGTGGCCCGGGCCTGCGCGCTGGACGCCGTGCCGTCAACCACACGCCGGGCTATGCCCTGGGTGATGGCGGCCAGGCGGAACAGGTTGTAGGCGAGGTAGAAATCCCAGTCCTTCATCAGCCCTGCAGCGTCGCTGCGGCCGGTGCGCTCGCAATACAGGCGCACATAGTCGAGCTCGGCCGGAATGCCCAGCGCAGCGTGGTCCAGCCCGGCGATGCCGCGAAAGGTTCCTGGCGGGATGTGCCAGGACATGCAGTGGTAGCTGAAGTCGGCCAGCGGATGGCCCAGCGTGGACAGCTCCCAGTCCAGCACCGCCAGCACGCGGGGTTCGGTCTTGTGGAACACCAGGTTGTCGAGCCTGAAGTCGCCATGCACGACGCAGGGCTGCAGATCGTCGCGGGCGCTGGGCGGAATGTGCGCGGGCAGCCAGGCGAGCAACCGGTCCATTTCTGCGATGGGCTCTGTTACCGAGGCCAGGTACTGCTTGCTCCAGCGACCGATCTGACGGTCGAAGTAGTTGCCGGGCTTGCCGTAGTCGCCCAAGCCGACGGCCACGGCGTCGACGCTGTGCAGGGTGGCGATGACGCGGTTCATCTCGCCGTATATCGCGGCCCGCTGGCTGGCCTGCATGCCAGGCAGGGCCTGGTCCCACAGCACGCGGCCGTCGATGAATTCCATGACGTAGAAGGCGCGGCCGATGATGCCTTCGTCAGTGCACAAGGCATGCATGTGCGGCACCGGCACGCCGCTGTGCGCCAGCGCCGACATGACGCGGAACTCGCGCTCGACAGCATGCGCCGACGGCAGCAACTTGGCGGCGGGCCCGGGCTTGCTGCGCAGGACATAGGACGCGCCGGGTGTGACGAGCTGGTAGGTCGGGTTCGACTGCCCGCCCTTGAACTGCTCCACGGTCAGCGGCCCGACGAAGCTGGGCAAGGTGCCTTCGAGGTAAGTCTGCAGCCGGCCGACATCGAAGGCATGGCCAATGGCGACAGGTTGGGTGCCCGAGTACTGTTCCATGGTGTTCAGACGGTCTTGTTCAGCGGTCGGCGATGGCCAGCAGCTTCTCGCGCGACAGCACCACCAGCCGCGTGGGTTCGACGCGCACGGCGCCCTCGCGCTCGAAACCCTTGAGCTCCTGGTTCACGCGCTGGCGTGACGCACCGAGCAGATGGGCCAGGTCTTCCTGTGCCAGTGCCAGCTTGATGCGGATTTCTTCGCCCTGGGGCAGGCCGTAGCTCTTGGCCAACAGCAACACCTGTTTGGCCAGCCGCGCCTGCAAGGGCCGCGTGTTGAGGTCTTCGAACTGGTTGAACATCAGGCGCAGACGCCGGCAATTCAGGCGCAGCAAGGCGTCGTACAACTCCACATGCTGCGCCAGCAAATCCTTGAAGTCGGGTTTGCGCACGACCAGCAAGGTCGTTGGCCCGTGGGCATCGGCGTCGTGCGTGCGCGGCAGGCCGTCGAAGAGCGCGATGTCGCCAAACCAGGTGCCCGGCTCGGCATAGGTCAGCGTGACTTGTTTGCCGGATAACGACACCGAACTGATGCGCACCGCGCCCAAGGCCACGCCGCACCACTCCTCGGCCGCCGTGCCGCGGGCAGCCAGCGCGGCACCGTCGGTCAGGCGCCTCACCCGCGCCCGCTCCAGGATCGCAGCGCGCAATGCCGTGGAGAGCTTGGAGAACCATGCACCGGACTCGAGGTTGTGGACCTCTTCGATGGTAAGGGTGGGGTGCGTCATGGCTTGTCTCAGACGCGACAGGCGTCGCGGCGTGGGGATTGTCACTGCACCGTGATGGGGTGCCTCAGTGGGTACTCTCCCAGGGCTTCGCGCGTATGTCTGCGTGCTAGAGTCTTTTCAACAAGCATCCACACCATCACGCCTGCATGCAGACACTTTGGCTTCGGCCGCGCTGGTTCAGGGCTGGGGTCACTGCCCTGGCCGTCACGGCCTGCTGCGGGACCGCTTGCGCGCAAGGTGCCACCGGCGTGGTGCTGGGCCAGCCGCTGAATTTTTCCGTCCAGTTGCGCACCGACACCGGTGAGCCCGTCACACCCGAGTGCATTGCCGCCGAGGTGACAGTCGGCGCCCGCAAACTGGCGGCTGCGCAGGTGCGTACCGCGCTCGAATCGCTGGGGCCCGACGGCGTCCGCGTCAGGGTCACCACCGTGCAGGGCATCGACGACAGCGTGGTCAGCGTGCAGTTGACCTTGGGTTGTCAGGCCCGCGTGACGCGCCGCTACATGCTGATGGCCGAGGCGGCGGCTGCAGTGGCCGCGCCGGTGGCGGCGGTGGCGCCGACACCGGCCACGTCAAAGGTGTCCGCCACTGCTGCGCGTCGCGCAGCCCCCGCCGGGCCGCGATTGCGCCTGGAACCGGCTGAGCCGGTGCCGAGTGCCGAGTCTGCAGCGGTGGAACAGGCCATCGAGGTGGTGGCCCAGGCCGCCACGGCGATGCGCGCGGCCATGGCTGCAGCGTCAGCGTCCGAACAACGGATCAAGGCGCTGGAGCGGTCTGTCGAACAAGCGCGCAGCGAGGCCACGACACAGCGCGCGCTGGTGTTGAAGCTGCAGGCCGACACAGCGGCCTCGGAGGAGGCAAGCCGCTGGTTGTGGCCCTTGCTGCTGGCGCTTTTCGCAGCGGCCTCGTTGGCGGCCGCCCTGGCCTGGCGCTTGTGGAAGCGGCCGGCTGCGACGGCGCCCACTGCCGATTGGCACGAGGCCACCGAGTCGGCCTACGACGAGTTGGCGCCCGAGCAGGGCCCGGGCAGGTCTGCGACCTCGCCCACGCCGTTTGTCGCGTCCGATCTGGTTCTGCCGCAAACCGTCCCGCCGGTCACTTTGAGTCTGGCGACGCCTGCTTCCGCCCGCGTCGTGAAGGCGGCGGCAGCCGCGTCATGGGGCGAAGCCGACAGCCAGCCACCGACCCCGGCGCCCGCCAGCCAACGCACGGCGCCCATGCTCCCGGGCAGCCGCGAGGGCGAGGAAGCCCCGCGCGACGTGTCGATCGAGGAGCTCATCGACCTCGAGCAACAGGCTGATTTTTTTGTCGCGCTCGGCCAGGACACGGCTGCCATCGATCTTCTCGTGGAGCATTTGCGGCTCACTGGTGGCGGCAGCCCGCTGCCTTACCTCAAGCTGATGGAGATCTATCACCGCATGGGTGAACATGCGGCGTACGAGAGGACCCGCAGTCGTTTCAACGAGCGCTTCAACGCCTACGCGCCGGCCTGGGCCGAAGGCTTGCTGAAGGGGCGTGGGCTGGAGGACTACCCCAGCGTGATGCCGCGCCTGACCCAGGTCTGGAGCCGCCCGCTGGACGCCATGGCCGAGCTCGAGGCCTTGCTGTTCCGCAAGTCGCGCGGCGACCTCTTCGATCTGCCCGCCTACCGCGAGGTGCTGTTCCTTTACGCCTTGGCGCGCGACCTTTTCGACCGCGAATCGGTCGACACCATGGGCGTGGACCTGTTGTTGCCTATCCATGCGCAGGGCGACATGCATGCGACGCGCCCTGCGCCCTTTGACGATTTGGGGCACATGCTGCTGGACAGCGCGGAAGAAGCCGGGGGGCGGCCCACGGCGCCCGTCGACCTGGACCTGAGCAGCTTGGACAAGTCCACCAGCATCTTCGATCCTTTCGACCCGACGGCACACCGCAGCCGGCGCTGAACCCGCCGCGGTCAATGCGGCGGCGTCAGAGTTTCTGCAGGCGGTGCAGGGCTGCGGCCAGTGTCTCGTCGCGCTTGGCAAAGCACAGCCTGGCCAGGCCTTGTTCGAAGCTGCCGTCGTAGAACGCCGACACCGGAATCGCGGCCACGCCGATCTCGCAGGTCAGCCATTCGCAGAAGGCGGCTTCGGCCAGTGAGCTGACCGCGCTGTAGTCCACCACCTGGAAGTAGCTGCCTTCGCTGGGCAGCAGGCGCAGCCGGCTGGGTGCGAGGCCACTGCGGAAGAAGTCGCGCTTGCGTTGGTAGAAGGCGGGCAGCGCCAGATACGGTTCGGGGTCCGCCAGGTAGCGCGCCAGGCCGTGCTGCATGGGCGTGTTGACGGTGAAGACGTTGAACTGGTGCACCTTGCGGAACTCTGCCGTCAGCGCCGCAGGTGCCGCCACGGTGCCGATCTTCCAGCCGGTGACGTGGAAGGTCTTGCCGAAGCTGGACACCACGAAGCTGCGCGCAGCCAGGCTGGGGATGCTGGACGCGCTGACGTGGGCCACGCCGTCGAACACCATGTGCTCGTAGACCTCGTCGCTCAGCAGCAACACGTCGGTCGGTGCCAGCAGGTCGGCCAGCTGCTGCATCTCGGCCGCCGTCCAGACCGTGGCGGTCGGGTTGTGCGGGCTGTTGACCAGCAGCAGCCGGGTGCGCGGCGTGATGGCCGCGCCGATGCGGGTGAAGTCCGGCCTGAAGCTGCCCGGCGTGAGCGGCACACGCACGACCTTGCCGCCGGCCAGTTCGATGGCCGGGCAGTAGCTGTCGTAGCAGGGTTCCAGGACGATGACTTCGTCGCCCGGGCCCACGCAGCACAGCACGGCGGTCATCACGGCCTGCGTGGCGCCGGCCGTGATGGTGATCTCGGTGTCGGCGTCATAGGCCGCGCCGTAGAGCGCCAAGATCTTGGCCGCGGCCCGTTGTCGCAGGGCCGGCACCCCGGCCATCGGCGGGTATTGGTTCAGGCCCTCGCCCATCGCATCGCTGACATGTCTTGGCAGCGCCGGGTCGCAACCGAAGTCCGGGAAGCCCTGGCCGAGGTTGACGGCGCCGTGTTCCTGCGCCAAGGCAGACATCACGGTGAAGATGGTGGTGCCCGCCTTGGGCAGGCGGCTGGCCAGGGGGGGCGTGCGGGGAGGCTGGGCAGGCACAGTCATGGTCGGGCTCAGAGTTCGTAGTCGGTGCCGCCGCCGGCCATGGCGCGGGTGATGAGCGCGGCGCTGAGGTGGGGCGACAACAGGCCGGCAAAGGCCAGCACGAAATGCCGCAGGTAGGCGCCACGTTTGAACGCGACGTGGGTGACATTGGGCCCGAACAGGTGACCCAGTGGGCGCCACACCAGGTCGGTGGCGTCGGCTGCTTCCTGCACCGCCAGTTCGGCGACGATGCCCACGCCCAGGCCCAGCCGCACGTAGGTCTTGATGACGTCGGAGTCGATGGCTTCCAGCGCGACGACGGGCTTGATGCGCGCGCGGGCGAAGGCCTGGTCGATGCGCGTGCGGCCAGTGACGGTGGGCTGGTACAGCACGAGAGGATGCTCCGCCAAATGCTCCAGCGTGGGCCGCTCGACGCTGGCCAGCGGGTGGCCTGCGGGCACCACCATCACATGTTGCCACTGGTGGCAGGGCAGGGTGACGAGCCCGTCGTGCGCGGCCAGCGCCTCGGTGGCCAGGCCGATCTCTGCCACGTCGTCGAGCAGCATGCGCGCCACCTGCTCGGGCATGCCCTGGTGCAGCAGCACCTGCACCTTCGGGTAGCGCGCCCTCAACTGGGCCACCGGGCCGGGCAGGAAGTAGCGGGCCTGGGTGTGGGTGGTGGCGATCGACAGGGTGCCGGCGTCCTGCTTGGAAAACTCCTCGCCGATGCGCTTGAGGTTGGCGACCTCGCGCATGATGATCTCGACCGACTTCAGCACCGCCTGCCCGGGTTCGGTGACGCGCTTGAGCCGCTTGCCGTGGCGGGCGAAGATGTCCACGCCGAGCTCGCTCTCCAGTTCGAGGATCGCCTTGGAGACGCCCGGTTGCGACGTGAACAGCGCCTTGGCGGTCTCGGTCAGGTTCAGGCCGTGGCGCACCGCTTCCTGGACAAAACGAAACTGGTGCAGGTTCATGGGCCGGCGTTCATATGTCGATGTGCGTCTGATGAGTCAAACCATTATTCCATCGGACGTTGCCGAGTCAGCCCGCGCGGATGCACGCCAGTGCCGCATCGGCCATCGCGGCGACCACGCTGTCCGCCTCACCAATGGCCGGTTGCAGGCGCCATTGCACCGTGGCATGGCGAGCCCCCAACGTCTGCAGCAAGGCCGGCAAGTCCTTGCGAACATGGCCACCGGCGCCCAGGAACAGCGGCACCACATCGACGCATTCGCAGCCTTGGGCCGCCAATTGATCGCCGGCCGACGGCAGGTCGGGCTCCATGAATTCGAGAAAGGCGAGTTCGACGGCCAGCGCCGGCTCGCGAGCGCGGATGCGCCGCGCCACGTCGTCGAACGGCAGGGCCCAGCGCGGGTCGCGCGCACCGTGGGCAAACAACAGCAGGCCGCGTTTCATCGGCGGACTTGGCGGCGCACTCATCGGTAGCGCACCAGCCAGCTGAACGCGGCCAGCGAGAGCAACAGGTACAGCGCACTCGGCGCGGCGGCCACCATCCACGGGGTCCAGTCGCGCAACAGGCCCAAGTGCCCGGCCACGTTGTTCAGTAGCACGAAGCTGATGCCCAGCATGATGCCGCCGAACACCTTCAGGCTCACGCTGCCGGCGCGCGCGTGCATGTAGGCGAATGGCAGCGCCAGCCCGACCATCACGAGGCACGCGAACGGGTACAGCGCGCGCTTCCAGAACTGGATCTCGTAGCGCTGCGCGGCCTGCTCGTTGTCGGCCAGGTGCACGATGTAGCGGAAAAGCTCGAAAGTCGACATGTTGCTGACCGGCAGCACCGCCGCCGCCACCACGCCGGCCGACAGCGAACTCGGCCAGTTCAGCTCGGTGTGCTTCTCTTCGCTGGTGCGGGCTGCGTCGGCGGGCGCGGGTGCGTTGTCCCAACGAGTCACGGCCACGTCCTGCAGCGCCCAGATCGAGTTGCCTTGCACCACGGCGCTGCGCGCCGCGATGCGTTGCACCAACCGTCCGTCGGCGTTGAACTCGAAGATGCGGATGTCGTTGAGCACCGAGTCGGCCGACGCCGAGCCGACGTTGATCGAGTAGCTGCGCTCGCCCGTCGGCGTGGTGGCGTGGTCCTTCAGCCACGCGCCAGTGCGGCCGACGCGAATGCCGCCCTTGAAACGCGCCTGCACGTCGGTGGCGTAGCGTTCGCTCAGCGGCGCCACGTAGTCGCCCACCACGAAAGTGATGACCGCAAACGCCAGGCCCAGGCTGGCCAGCAGCAGCAACGCGCGCGCCGGGCCCAGCCCGCCGGTGCGCAGGATCGTGTACTCCGACGACTGCGCCAGCCGCGCCAGCGCGTAGATCGTGCCGATCAGCACTGCGATCGGCATCAGCTCGTACAGGTGCCCCGGCAACAGCAGCAGCGAGTACGCGGCGGCGTGCACGGCGGTGTAGCCGCGCGTGCCCACATCAGCCAGTTCGTCGACGAAGTCGATGAAGTAGAACAGCGACAGGAAGGCCAGCCCGACGAACACGACCGAAGACACGA
>JANNWL010000237.1:0-4998 GCA_031414735.1 Burkholderiales bacterium
CTCGTCAGCATGATCGAGAAGATGCGTGCCGACATCGTCGCACTGGGCGGCGAGATCCGCTTCCAGCAGCAGGTGGTCGACGTGCTGATCGAGCCGCAACCCGCCGGCGCCGCCCGCCCCCATCGCATCCGCGGGCTGGTGTTGGCTGGCGGCGAACAACTGCTGACTGACCACGTGGTGCTGGCCCTGGGCCACAGCGCGCGCGACACCTTCACCATGCTGCACGAACGCGGCGTGAGCATGCAGGCCAAGCCGTTCTCGATAGGTTTTCGCGTCGAGCACCCGCAAGGCGTGATCGACCGGGCCCGCTTCGGTGCCAGCGCTGGCAACCCGATCCTGGGTGCGGCCGACTACAAGCTGGTGCACCACGCCAGCAATGGCCGCAGCGTCTACAGCTTCTGCATGTGCCCCGGCGGCACGGTGGTGGCGGCCACGTCGGAAGAGGGCCGTGTCGTCACCAACGGCATGAGCCAGTACTCGCGCAACGAACGCAACGCCAACGCCGGCATCGTCGTCGGCATCAGCCCGCAGGACTACCGGCAGGACGGCCTGAATCCACTCACCCGCGACGGCCCCGTCAGCCCGCTGGACGGCATGGCCTTCCAGCGCTTTTGGGAGTCAAGGGCCTTCGAGCTTGGCGGCGGTGGCTACCAGGCGCCGGGACAACTGGTGGGCGACTTCATCAAGCGCCAGCGATCCAAGGTGCTGGGCAGCGTGGAACCTTCCTACAAACCCGGCGTGACGCTCACCGACCTGGCCGAGCCCGGTCGCGGCAGCCTGCCCGACTACGCGCTGCAAGCCATCCGCGAAGCACTCCCCGCCTTCGAGCGCCAGATCAAGGGCTTTTCGATGCCCGATGCGATGTTGACCGGCGTGGAAACGCGCACCTCGTCACCGTTGCGCATCACGCGCGGCCCCGACCTGCAGAGCCTGAATGTGGCCGGCCTGTACCCTGCCGGCGAAGGCGCGGGCTATGCCGGCGGCATCATGTCGGCCGGGGTGGACGGCATCGAGGTGGCCGAGGCGCTGGGTGCGGCGCTGCTGGCCACCCAGCGCGGCGCGGGCTGAGGTCGACACCGCACCGACGCTGCCAACGGCACAGAGGAGCTTGTCGATGCGATTTCAGACACTTTGGGCGGCTTCGGCCTTGATCACCGGTTTGGCAGCCTGTGGGGGCGCCACACCCGCCAAGGACGCCAGCGCTGCGGCAGCGGCGCCCGCTGCCAGCACACCGGCCGTCGCCACCTCGGCCGCAAGCCACTGCGCCGCGCTGCCCCCGCTGCCGACCGTGCCGGCAGACGCCAGACGCGTTACCGACTTCGGCGCCGTGCCCGACGACAACCTGCCCGACGACGCGGCCATCGGCCGCGCGCTGGCCGACCTGGCACCGGGCCAGTGGCTGGTGTTCCCGCCCGGTCGTTACATCCAGGCGCGCAGCATCTACGTCCGAACGCGCGACCTCACCTTGTGGGGCGCGGGCGCCGTGCTGCACGCCAGCAACCCGGCCGACCACACGCTGGGCCTGCGCGCGCCCGGGGTGAAGGTCTACGGCTTCGAGCTCACCGCCGTGACCGACGGGCGCCGCAGCGCCGCGGAGCAGTCCCGCGTCAGCATCTACCGCGAGGCCAGCCTGCGCGAGCCGCTCACGGGCAACGTCGTGCGCGGCCTCAACATCACGCAGGGCACGGCGGTGTCCAGCTCCCATTCGGCCGGCTCGGCGGGCATCCTGGTGGTCGGCGCCAGCCACTTCACGATCGCCGAAAACGCCGTGCGCCGCAGCCTGGCCGATGGCATCCACATCACCGGCGGCAGCAGCCACGGCCGCGTCGTCGGCAACACCGTGCGAGAAACCGGCGACGACATGATCGCCATGGTCACCTACCTGGGCAGCCACTGGCAGGACCGCTTGCAGAACGACAGCGCCTGGCGCAACTCGCTCGACCGGCCCGGGTTCTTCGTCAGCGACATCGCCGTGGTCGGCAACGATGTCGCCGACAACTACTGGGGGCGCGGCATCGCCGTGGTGGGCAGCCGCAACATCACGATCGCCGACAACCGCGTGCGTGGCACGTCCTACGCGGCGGCCGTGCTGGTGGCCCAGGAAGGCGGTTACGGCACACCCGGGCCGCGCAACGTGCTCATCAGCGGCAACGACATCGCCCGCGTGCAGAACACCACCCCGCCGTTTGTGCCCGCGGGCTGGAAGCTACCGCCACCGACCGGCCACGGCGCGGTCGAGATCCACGCCATCCAGAACGCCGCGGGCGACCTCGCCAAGCCGCTGGTCTTCGATCTGCTGTCGCTGCGCGGCGTGGCGGTGCAGGGCAACCGGGTGGAGCAGGTGGCCACCGACGGCGTGCGCATGGGCGCCGACACCGCCCCCAACCTGATCAACGACGTGCTGTGGGCCGACAACCGCTTTGCCCAGGTGGGCGGGCTCGCCCTGCGCAACCTCCTGCCGGGCACCGGGTCGGCACGCTGCCGCGGCAACCTGCTGAACGGCCAGCCGGTCGCCGGGGCTTGCACGCTGGCCGCCGACCCGGTGGTCACTGGGGCCAGGCTGAACTGCGCTGCGCTGCCGTCCTGACAAGCGCTGCCCGCATTCCGCCCGCTCCTGAACACCACCGTCATGCAGCCGATGCCCGTCGTCGACCACCAGCCGCCGTGGCCTGACCCGGCCTCGCCCTGGCGCCGCGCCGTGGCCGGCCTGCTGCTCATGCTGGCCGTGGTGGCGGCACTGGCTGCGGCCACCATCGCCTGGCGGCTGGCCGCTGGCGACCCGCTGAAGCTGGCGCTGCAGTCCACCAGTGCCCTGCAGGCGCGCACGCTCGTCCACCCCAGCGGCAACGATTCGTGGGGCGCGATGCTGGCCGCCCTGCACCGGGCCCGCGAGGCACAGCCGGGCTCGGTCTACCAGCGCACCCTGGATCTCGACCGCTGCAAGTTCCAGTACCCGCCCGCGTCGCTGCTGCCGCTGATGGTCGGCCCCACGCCCGCCGGCCCCGTGCCGTGCGCCGAAGCGTCGCCGGGCGGCCGCGAGGGCGCGGTGCTGGACGCCGCGCGCTGGCCGCTCAAGCCCTGGGTCGACGCGGCGCTGTGGCTGGCCACGCTGGCGCAGGTGGGCGTGGCGCTGCTCGTGCTGCGCCAGGTGCTGGGGCCGACGCACCGGCGCGGCCTGCGCACGGCGGGGCTGGCGTTGCTGGCCTTGGGCCTGAGCTGCTACCCGCTGCTCAACGGCTGGGTGCTGGGCCAGGTGCAGGTGCTGCTGAACCTGTGTTCGGCGCTGGCGCTGCTGGCCGTGCTGCGCGGGCGGCCGGCGCTGGCCGGCGTGCTGCTCGGCCTGTGTTGCCTGGTCAAACCGCAGTGGGTGCTGATGCTGCTGTGGGCCGGGCTGCGGCGCGAATGGCGCCTGGCCGGGGCCATGCTGGCGGTGGCGGTGGTAGGCCACGGCATCGGTGTGGCGGTGTTCGGCTGGGGCATGCATGCCGACTACGCCGCCTTCCTGCGCGACCTGGCCGGGCGCGGCGAGGCCTACTGGGCCAACCAGAGCGTCAACGGCCTGCTCAACCGCTGGTTCGAACTGCAGGACCCGCGGCGCTTCGTCCCCGACGCCTTTCCGCCGCCGAACGACTGGGTGCGCTGGGGCACGTTGCTGAGCTCGGCGTTGATCCTGGCCATCACGCTTTGGCGACCTGCAGCTGCACCGGCCACGGCCGCAGGCATCGCCGCGCCCGAGCCAAGTCCGGAGCAGCGCGCGCTGGACTTCGGCGCCATGCTCGCGGCGATGACGCTGGCCTCACCCGTGGCCTGGCCGCACCACCACGCGGCCCTGCTGCCGCTGTGCGCGCTGATGCTGGCCGTGCTGGCGCGCCAAGGTGCTTCGCGCCGGGCCATGCTGTGGCTGGGCGGGGCCTATATGCTGATGGCCCACGAATGGCTGCGCGAAGACCTCTACTTCGCCAGCCGCGAGTTCGGTCTGTTGGCGTCACACCTGCTTGTGGGTGCCTTGCTGACCTGGGGCCTGCTGCTGCGCATGCGGCGCGCGGCGGCGGCGCGGCCGGTTTGACACCGACCCGGCGCTGCTTCAAGCAGACGGCGGTTCGCCCCGTGTCGCGCCTTGGCCGCGAAAACTGACCCAGGCGGCGTCGACAAAGGCCGTCAAGCTGCTGCGGAACTGTTCGACAGAAAAGCGTTCAGCGTTGTCCCGGCAGGCCTGCGCCGTGAACTCGCCGGCCGCAGCGTCGAAACGCAGCACGGCATCGGCCAAAGCGGCTTCGGTCTGCCCGTCAAACCACAAGCCGGTGGGCGCGGGCCCGTGGCCGAGACCGCGCACCGTTTCCAGCGCGCCGCCACGGCCGTAGGCGATGACCGGCGTGCCGCAGGCCTGCGCCTCGACCGGCGTGATGCCGAAGTCTTCTTCGGCCGCGAACACCAAGGCCCGAGCCCGCTGCATGTGGTCGATCAGCACGGCGCCGTCCTGGTAACCCAGCACCTGCACGTTGGGTCCGGCGGCGGCGCGCACCCGGGCCATGTCGGGCCCGTCGCCGATGACCACCAGCCGGTGCTGCGGCAGCCTTGCAAAGGCGCGCACGATCATCGGCATGTGCTTGTAGGGGACCAGGCGCGACGCGGCGAGGAAGAAGTCGTCCTTTCGCGTGCCGGGCACAAAGCGCGCCACGTCCACCGGTGGGTGGATCACCGCGGCGTCGCGGCGGTACACCTTGTGCACGCGACTCGCGATGAACGCCGAGTTGGCGATGAAGGCATCGACCCGGTTGGCCGAGGCCACGTCCCACAGCCGCATGCGGTGCAGCACCAGCCGCGCCAGCCAGGCCTTGAGGCCCGTGGTCAAGCCCGACTCGCGCAGGTACTGGTGCTGCAGGTCCCAGGCGTAGCGGATGGGTGAATGCACGTAGCAAAGATGCAGCTGGTGCGGCCCGGTGATGACGCCCTTGGCCACGGCGTGGTTGGACGACAGCACGATGTCGTAGGCCGACA
>JANNWL010000238.1:0-3273 GCA_031414735.1 Burkholderiales bacterium
ATCAGGTCGATGTCGGACGACACGTTGAGTTCGCGCGCGCCGAGCTTGCCCATGCCGACGATCCAGAAATCGCAGCGCGTTGCGTCCACGCGCAGCGGCGCGCCATGGCGCGCGTCGGCCTCGGCCTGCGCGCTGGCCAGCGCGAGTTCCAGCGTGGCCTCGGCCAGGTGGGTCATGGCACCCGTGATCACGTCCTGCGGCGCCGCCTGCTCAATGTCCAGCACCGCCAGCCGTTCCATCACCAAATGGCGGGCCACACGCAGCGCGCTGGCCAGCTCGCGGCCGCGAACCGGGGTGGCGCTGGCGTCAGCCTGTGGCTGCTTGCCATCGGCCTGTGGCTGAACGCCGTCCATCAACCGCTGCACCAGGGCCGTGATCTCCCGCACGCCCGGCAAGCCCGGCGGCAGGCAGGCCAGCTCGCTGGCGTAGCGCCGGCGCACGCGCTGCACGAAGCGGCTGTGGCCGGCCAGGGCCGCTGGCAGCGCCGTGCCGGGCTCGGGGTCAGACATCGGTATTCCCTCTGAAGACATGCCGAATTGTCAGCCGCTCGCGGCGTTGGCTTGGCAGCGTTTGTGCGCACAGGGTAGTGCCGATTGCATCGCCCAGGGGGCCCCTGGGGCATGGGGCCGCACAATGACCGCATGAAGATCGCCGCCCTGCAGATGGTCTCCACGCCCGACGTGGCCCGCAACCTCGAAACCGCCGCGCGGCTGGTTCGCCAGGCCGCGGAGGCCGGTGCCACGCTGGTCGCGCTGCCCGAGTATTTCTGCCTGATGGGCCTGCGTGACGCCGACAAGCTGGCCATCGCCGAGGCGCCCGGAGACCACCGCGCCGGGCTCGTGCAGGGTGTTCTGTCGGCACTGGCGCGCGAGCAGGCCGTGTGGCTGGTCGGCGGCACTTTGCCGGTCAAGTCGGCACAGTCCGACCGGGTGCTGAACCGCTGTTGTGTGTTCGGCCCCGACGGCGCCCTGGCCGCGCACTACGACAAGGTCCACCTCTTCGCCTTCGACAACGGCCGCGAAAGCTACGACGAAGGCCGCACGCTGCTGTCCGGCAGCGGCCCCGTGGCCGTGCAGGCCGGCAGCCTGCGCGTGGGCCTGAGCATCTGCTACGACCTGCGCTTCCCCGAGCTGTACCGCGCGCTGATGCGGCCGCCCTGCGATGTGCTGTGCGTGCCCTCGGCTTTCACCTACACCACGGGCCAGGCGCACTGGGAACTCTTGCTGCGCGCACGAGCGATCGAAAACCAGTGCTACGTGCTGGCCGCCGCCCAGGGCGGCACGCACGAGAACGGCCGCCGCACCTGGGGCCACAGCATGGTGGTCGACCCCTGGGGCGAGGTGCTGGCGGTGTGTGAGGAAGGCGAAGGCATGGCACTGGCGAAGATCGACGCCGCCCGCATCGCGCAGGTGCGCGCGCAGTTGCCGGCGCTGGCGCACCGCCGGCTGTAGGCGGGTGCCGCGAGGGCCGCCCGCTGTCAGGCGTCAACGCGACCCGAACATCATCCGCCGCGCCAGCCAGCCCTTGGCCCGCGGCGTGGCCTGCAGCGCGGCCAGCGCCAGGCCGCGGGCGGTCGCCAGGCCGGGCAGGTCCCAGGTGAAGCTGCGGGCCAGGAAGTCGGTGGTGGCGATGAGCGCCCAGCGGTCGGGCGCGCGCGCCCAGTCGACCTGGCGCAAGGCGGCCTCCAGGTCGTCGGCCCAGCGCAGCTGCGCCACCAGCGCGTGGGCGTCGCGCAGGCCCAGGTTCAGGCCCTGGCCTGCGACAGGGTGCAGCGTTTGCGCAGCGTTGCCGATGCGCACCGTGCGGCCCTGCACCAGCGAGCGTTCGGCGTTCAGGCCCAGCGCAAACTCTTTCAGGGTGGTGATGCCGACGAGTCGGCCCGCTGCAGGCGGGAACACCGTGTTCAGCACGGCCAGGCGCTGGGCGGCGTCCAGGTCCCGCACGGGGTCGTCGCGGCTGTCCACGCACCACACCAGCGCGGCGCGCTGGCGGCCGGCCACCACGCCGACCGCGCTCGGCAAGGGCAGCAGTGCGGCAGGGCCATGACGGGTAAATCGTTCGAAGGCCCGACCCGGCGTGCCGCCCTCGATGTCGACCTGGCCCACCCAGGCGGTCTGCGCGTAGTCGCGCACGACCGCCTTGCGCGACTGTTCACTGAACACGCCGCCCTCGGCCACCACGGCCAGGTCGAAGGGCTCGGCAATGTCGGCGTCGACCTCCACCGCATCGGGCAGCGCCTTCAGCGCGGCCACGGGCGTGCCGAAGCGGCTGCGCAGGCGTTGCGGCTCGGCGTCCACTGCCGCCATCCAGGCGCGCTGCAAAGGCGCCACCAGCGCGCCGTAGGGCAGCACGGCGCCCAGCAGCGGCAGGCCCAGTTCCCGGGCTGAAAGGTGCACCTCGGGGCGGCCGGCGGGCAGCCAGGCCGTGGGGGTGGTCTGCGAGATGTGGATTTCGCGGATCGGCTCGGCTGCGTCGGCCGGCCACGCCCCCAACTGCTGAAGGAACTGCACGCTGCCCAGGGCCAGCGCCAGGGTGCGCCCATCGGCCGACACATCGCGCTCGGCGGGCCGGGCGTCGAACAGCGTGACGCTGCTGTGCGGCAGCAGCCGCGCGGCCTGCAAGGCCAGCGCCAACCCCACCGGTCCGGCCCCGACGACGGCAATCCGCCACGCTGTGTTCGACACGCATTTCTCTCCGTTGCTGCCGCGTATTATTCGCCGGCACTGCCCCACCCCACACACCTCAGGAGGAATGGCCATGGCGCTGATGGACTTCATCAAGAAACAGTTCATCGACATCCTGGAGTGGACCGAATCCGGCGACGGCACGCTGGCCTGGCGCTTCCCCATGGCCGGCAACGAAATTCAGTACGGCGGCAGCCTCACCGTGCGCGAAAGCCAGGTGGCGGTGTTCGTCAACGAAGGCAAAGTGGCCGATGTCTTCGGCCCCGGCATGCACAAGCTGACGACGCAGACGCTGCCCGTGCTGACCTACCTGAAGAACTGGGACAAGCTGTTCCAGAGTCCGTTCAAGAGCGACGTGTATTTTTTCAGCACGCGCCAGCAGCTCGACCGGCGCTGGGGCACGACGCAGCCGGTGACCATCCGCGACAAGGACTTTGGTGCCGTGCGCCTGCGCGCCTTCGGCAATTACGCCTACGGCATCGCCGACGCCAAGCTCTTCCACACCGCCATCAGCGGCACGCGCGACCGCTACACCGTCGAAGACCTGGACGGCCAGCTGCGCGGGCTGATGCTGCAGCACATCAGCGAC
>JANNWL010000239.1:0-16476 GCA_031414735.1 Burkholderiales bacterium
TGTTGGCGGTGGTGGTGGTGTAGCTGATGCTCATGTTCCTGTTCAACCCTGGAATGCGTTACCGAAGACCTTCTGCCAGTAGTAGACGGTCAGCTGCTTGGTAGGTGCGGCGAGCGCAGCATCGATGGCGTCACCGGCATCGAGCGCGGCCTCAACGATGGCGTCGGCTTGCGCCTTGGTGTACAGGCGCGCCACGTTGTTGGTGCAGTTGATAGGGTCAAAGATCTGGACCGGGTCCTTGACCTTCGGCGCGTCGGACGCGGGGTAGTGATCCGCAAAGACGATGCGCTCGCGCAGGTTGCTGCGCCCGATGTAGGTGAAGAACGACTGCAGCGCCTCGGGGTAGTCGGAAAAATCGACGCCGTCGTCGCAAAGCTTGGCCATGATCATCTCGATCATGAAGGACTTGAAGCGGAAGCCATCGCGCTCCTGCTTCATGCGCCGGGCCCAGAACTTCACCAGGCGCACGACCTGCGCGAAGTGCGTCTCCTGCTTGCGCTTGCGCTTGCGCGTGAACTCCAGGTGCAGCGGGATGCTGGTCTCGAGGAACGAGCCGTCTTCTTGGCTGACGAGGTTGCCGCGCCACTCAGGGTCGCCCGCGTACAGCACCGGCACCACGTCGACGTCCAGGCCGCTGCCCTGGAAGGACACGGTCACGGAGTAGGTCTGGGGCTTGACTTGGTCGGCGCGGAAGTTGGGATACGCTTTGCGCAGACGCTCGGCGAGATAGTCCAGCAGGCCGCGCAGATCGTGCGGCGCATCGGAGCCGGTGACGTACACCGCCACGTCGATGTCGTTCAGCGAGCGCAGCGCGGTGCCCTTGGCCAGGCTGCCGGACAGCAGCATCTTGCGCAGCGCGAAGTCGGGGTGGTCCCCCAGATAGCCCTCGAGCTTCTCGCGCAGGCGCCTGACCTGCGCGCGGTACTCATCGGCCTTGTCCTTCGGGAGGTTGACCTTTTCCTCCGCAAATCGGACGATGTCACGGTGATCGACGTGGGTTCTCGACATAGGGCTCCGATAAGCGAGCGGGTTGACAGGCCGGTGAACTACTGTGTAGCGGTGCGTCCGGAGAAAAAGTTCGGAATAGCGAACTTGCGAAGTGTTGCACGACCTGATGCGTCTGTCAAATTAAAAGTTCGGAACCGTGGTAGTGTCAGATCCCCCCGTACCCCAGGAGATTTGCTCATGCCCACGCGCCTCGGAGAGAAGCTGCGCGACCTGCGCAAGGAACGAGGGCTCACCCTAGAAAAGCTTGCCGAGCAGGCGGGTCTGAGCAAAAGCTACCTCTGGGAGCTTGAGAACCGGGAGTCCCAGCGGCCGTCTGCAGAAAAGCTGACCGCGCTGGGTGACGCCCTGGGCGTGTCGACCAGCTACTTTCTGGAAGAAGATGCCCGTGCGCCGGAGGAACGCCATCTGGACGAGGCGTTCTTCCGCGGCTACCAAAAGCTGGATGCCGACGCAAAGGAGCAGCTGCGCAAGATACTCAGCACGTTCAAGAAGTCGTGAAGCCCGAGGTCTGGACGCCGCAGCGCGCCGCCACCCGGCTGGTGCGCATCGCCGAGACGTTCAGCAACGCGCACGGGCTTCAGCGCTTCCCGGTCGACGTCCGACAGCTGGCCCTTGGAGCAGCTGACATCTTCGGATGGAAAGACCCGATTGCCGAGGTCCAGGCCGCCCCGATCAAGAAGTTCGAGGGCGCACTGTTCCCCGATGACGATCGATCCAGGTGGCTACTGCTCTACAACCAGACACTCACCTCCCCGGGCCGCATCCGATTCACGATGGCCCACGAACTCGGGCACTACATCCTGCACCGCTTGCAACGCGACTCGTTTGAGTGCAGCCCAGCTGACATGCTGAATTGGAGTCATGACGAAAAGGACACGGAGGCGCAGGCTGACCTGTTCGCCTCCTATCTGCTGATGCCGCTGGACGACTACCGCGCTCAGGTGGGCGCCACGGTCGACCTGGATGTACTCGGTCGATGCGCCGAGCGTTACGGCGTCTCGCTGACCGCAGCCATCCTAAAGTGGCTGAGCTACACCGACGAGAAGGCCGTCCTTGTCATGTGCAAGGACGGATTCATCGACTGGGCCTGGTCGAGCGAGCCGGCACTGAAGGCCGGTGCATTCTTGAAGACGCGCGCGTCGACGATCGAGGTGCCCAGCAGTTCCCTGGCGGCCGACGCCGACGTTCGCCACGAGCGCGCTGGCGCGGCAATCCAGGCTTCGGTCTGGTTCCGCTTCGCCGAGTCGCAGGTGCAGCTCCGCGAGATGAAAGTCAGTGCTGATCAGTACGACAGCGTGCTGACGTTGCTGTGCCTTCCGCGTGCTTCTGACTTCTGGCCGCCTAGGCTCACCGAGGACTGATGATCGATTTCCGCGTCGGGTCCCATGCTGCCGCTGCGCACTCAATGGACGCGGCTCGATGGCGCGGGTTGATCGGGTGCAGTCGGCCGCGCCCGAATGACTGCAAGATGCCTGAGGCCGTAGGGCCGGCGCGTTACCCCATGAGCCGGTACAGCATCCTCTCCCCCACAGGGGGCAGTTTCATCCTTGGTCAGTGCCAGTTTTGTGCTAACTACAGCCTGGACTTGCCCGGAATCGCCGGGATCGGACGGGAGGCGACGCATGCGGGATTAACGCTTGACACGCGTCCAAGCCGTTGATTCAATTGGATTTCCGGGATCTCGAGGGAACGCCCGGGATCCAGCGGAAGAGGCTGCTTGGTCCGTGTTTTCGTCTTCACACGGCAGGGGTCGCAGGTTCAAGCCCTGCACCGCCCACCAAGATCAAGCCTCACAAGTCATCGATTTGTGAGGCTTTTTTCTTTGATTCGCCCGAAGCTGCAGCCCGTGGCGCGTCAACGTTTCTCGCGATGCCGTCGAGTCCGGCGGCCGCCGTGGACTCGCGCACCACCAGTTCGACATCGACCTCGGTCGTCGCCTGCACGGGCGCTTGCCCCAGCGCGGCAATGACGCGGTCAGCCACGGTGTGCCACAGCTGCTGGGTCGGTACGTGCAGGGTGGTCAGGGCAGGGTGGACATGGCGGGCCATTTCCAGGTCGTCGAAACCCACGATGGACAGGGCCTGCGGCACGGCGATGCCCAGCTTCTGTGCCTCCAGCAAGGCGCCCAGGGCCAGCATGTCGTTGCCGCAGACGATGGCCGTGGGTCTGGGCAGGGTGCTCATCAGCACGCGCAAGCCGTCGCGGGCCTCGGCCAGGCCGTAGGGACGTTCCACCAAGTGCTGTGGGCGCAGCGACAGGCCTGCCTTCTTCAGCGCGACGCGCACGCCCTCGATGCGCGCTGCCGCGCGGTCGTTGTGGCTGGACAGGCCGGCCAGCATGGCGATCTGGCGGTGGCCCAGGTCCAGCAGGTAGCGCACCGCCTGGCCCATGGCGCGCGCGTTGTCGAAGCCCACGCACACCAGGCCTGGCGGCGCGGGATGGACCATGGTGTGCACGGTGGGCAGCTCGCGCTGGCGCAGCATGTTCAGCAGCTCGGGGCTCTGGCCCACACCCACCAGCACCAGCGCGTCGGCGCCGCGTGTCACCAGGTTCAGCGCCTGCCGCGCTTCGGTGTCGGGGTCGTAGCCGCTGGTGGCGATGAGAAGCTGCAGCCCGGCATCGGCCAGGCGCTGCTGCAGCGCGTCGATGGCCTTGGCGAAGATGGCGTTGTCGATGGTCGGGAACACTGCACCGACCGTGCCGCTGCGCTGCAGCTTCAGTGCCCGGGCCCCGGCATGCGGCACGTAACCCAGGACCGTGATGGCTTGCAACACGCGCGCGCGCAAGGGCTCGCGCACCGACCCGGGTTTGTTCAGCGCCCGCGACACGGTGGCCGTGGACACCCCGGCCGCGCGCGCCACGTCTTCGATGTTGGGCAGGGCGTTGTCGCGCGACAGCATGGCGGCAATGTAAGCGTTTTCTGCCCAGCCGGAAGTTCTGCGGGTGCTTGCTCTCACGTACGTTCAGCAGGGTAATCACCAGATGCTGGCGGCTTGACGGGCTCACAGCTTCACCGGAAGATTCATGCATCTTGAAATCGATTACAAGCGCATCACGCCGCCCCTTGCTGACGCTGGGCACCGTCCTTGGTGCCTTGCTGGCCGTGGTGGTGATGTGGCATCTGCTCACCGCGGTGTGGGGCGTGATCCCGCCGATGCGGTTCCCCCTGCCGCTGGAGGTGGCGGGCGCGCTGAAGCAGATCGCGGTCGAGGGCTACAGCAACGGCCGCCTGCACGAGCATGTGCTGACCAGCGTGCTGCTGGTGTCGATGGGTTTCGTGGTGGCCTCGGGCGTGGGGGTCACGCTGGGCCTGGCGATGGGGGCCAGCCGCACGGTCGAGGCGGTGGTGAACCCCGTGTTCCTGCTGTTGCGGCCGATCCCGCCGCTGGCCTGGATTCCGCTGGCCATCGTCTGGCTGGGCCTGGGCAACAGCGCCAAGATGATGGTCATCTTCTTTGCTGCCTTCGTGCCCTCGGTCATCAACAGCTACGCCGGTGTGCGGCAGATCGACAAGCCGGTGTTCGAGGCCGCGGCCATGCTGGGCGTGAAGGGCTGGCGCTACTGGCGCGAGGTGCTGGTCCCCGGTGCGCTGCCCAGCATCTTCACGGGTCTGCGGCTGTCGCTGCAGGCCTCGTGGACGACGCTGGTGGCGGCCGAACTGGTGGGCGCCGTGGTCGGCCTGGGGCAGATCCTCAACCAGGCCAGCCAGGACATCTACCCGGCCATGATCGTCGTCGGCATGATCAGCGTGGCGCTGTGCGGTTGGCTGATGACGCAGGGCTTGGGTTGGCTGGAGCATCGCGTGATGCCCTGGAAGAACCACTGATGTTGCAACCTCGCCTGCCGGCCGCACGCACCGCCACGCTCACGTTGCTGGGTGCAGGCGCCTTCCTGCTGGTATGGACCGTCGCCGCGCTGTCGGGCATCACCTCGCGCAACTTCCTGCCCACACCCTGGGACGTGGTGATCCGTTTCGCCCAATTGGTGGTCGAGCCCTTCGCGGGCTTCACACTGTTTCAGCACCTGCTGTCCAGCTTCCAGCGCTTTGCCTCGGGCTTCCTGCTGGCGGTGGCGGTGGGCATCCCGCTGGGCCTGTTGATGGCCTGGTTCGTTTGGGTCGACCGCATCGTCTCGCCGGTCTTCGACGCCATCCGCTTCGTGGCACCCATCGCCTGGGTGCCGTTTGCGGCGCTGTGGTTCGGCACCGGCATCGGTGGGCCGGTGCTGATCATCTTCATGGGGGCCTTCCCGCCGGTGCTGATCAACACCTACCGCGGTGCGAAGAACGTCGACCGCAAGTACATCGAGGCCGCGCAAATGCTGGGCGCCAGCCACTTCCGCGCCATGACGCAGGTGCTGCTGCCTGCCGCCGTGCCGTCCATCGTGGCCGGCCTGCGCATCTCGGCCGGGTTGGGCTGGCAGTCGCTGGTGGGGGCCGAACTCATCGTGGCGTCCAGTGGCGTGGGCTACCTCATGGTCAAGGGGCAGGCGTCGGTGTCCACCGCCACGGTGATGAGCGGCATGGTCGCCATCGGCGTGGTGGGCGTGCTTATCGACATGGCGCTGCGCCGCCTGCAGCAGTTCATCGAAACCCGGCGCGGTTTGTAGAGCCCGCACCGCAGGAGACCGCACTTTGGCCATCATCAGCTTCAAGGGCGTGGAACGCGTGTTCCACCAGAACGGCAAGGCCTTCGTCGCGCTGAAAGACGTGAACCTCGTCGTGCAGGACCGCGAATTCGTGGCCATCGTCGGCCCCTCGGGCTGCGGCAAGACCACCTGCATGCGCATGGCCGCGGGGCTTGAACACCCCACGGGCGGCACCGTCAGCGTCGACAACGAAGTTGTCACCGCGCCCGGCCCAGACCGCGCGGTGGTCTTCCAGGCCTTTGCACTGTTTCCTTGGAAGACGGTGTGGGACAACGTCGAATTCGGCTTGATCTCGCTGGGCGTGGACGCCGCCGAGCGCAAACGGCGTATCGAGCACTACATCGGCCTGATGGGCCTGCACGGCTACGAGCAGGCCTACCCGCACCAGTTGTCCGGCGGCATGCAGCAGCGCGTGGCCATCGCGCGCGCCTACGTGCTGGACCCCAAGGTGCTGTTGATGGACGAGCCCTTCGGCGCGCTGGACGCGCAGACCCGCGTGGTCATGCAGGAAGAACTGGTGCGCCTGGCACGCCAGCACCCGCGCACGGTGCTCTTCATCACCCACGCCGTGGAAGAGGCCGTGTACCTGGCCGACCGCATCGTGGTGATGACCGGGCGGCCGGGCACCATCCGCGAAATCATCGACGTGAAGAGCATCCGTACCCAAGAAAACTGGGACCAGCACGCCCGCATCGAAGATGTGATGGACCAGCCCAGCTTCGTGCACCTGCGCTCGCACGTGTGGAAGCTGCTGCGCAGTTCTGGCGCTGCCGACGTGCATTGACCCGCGCTTGCCGACCACCCTGTTCCCTGTTCCCCCGTTCCGCCCACAAGACTTACTCAGGAGACCCACCATGAAGATCAAGTTCACCCTGGCCACAGTGGCCGCTCTGGCCGCCAGCCTGTCGATGGCCCCCGCCGTGCAGGCCCAGCCGTTGCAGGAAATCAAGGTCAGCTACCAGCCGGCCCTGTACTGGGCGCTGCCCTTCTTCGTCGCCACCGAAAAGAACTGGTGGGCCGAGGTGGGCCTGAAGCCCGTCTTCAGCACCTTCCCTGCCGGCGTGCCGCAGATCGCCGCGTCGGCCAGCAAGAGCTGGGACGTGGGCGGCACAGGCTCGGTGCCCGCCGTGTTGGGCCATGTGCGCTTCGGCATCAAGACCATCGGCCTGACGAATGACGAATCCGCCGGCAACGCGCTGCTGGTGCGCAAGGAAGTGGCCGACAAGATCGCCAAGAACCCCGCCAGCATCAAGGGCCAGACCATCCTGCTCACGGCCAACAGCACGGGTGACTATGCCGTGCAGTCCTGCCTGAAGAAGTACGGCATCAACAAGGCCGACGTGGTCATCAAGAACATGGGCCAGGCCGAGATCATCTCGGCCGTGTCCAGCAACAACGCCGACCTGGCCGGGTTGTGGGCACCCAACATCTACACGCTGGAAGAAAAGGCCGGCGCCAAGGTGCTGTGCTCGGGCAAGGAGGGCGGCGTGGTGGTGCCGGGTGCGCTCATCGCACGCGGCGAATACGCCGAGCAGAACCCGGAGAACGTGGCCAAGTTCCTGGCCGTGTACCTGCGCGCCTGGAAGTGGATGGGGGCGAACAAGCCCGAGGCCATCGCCATGATGCAGAAGTTCTACGCCCAGGGCGGCGTGAGCATCAGCGACGCGTCGATGAAGAAGGAATTCGACACCCGTCCGACCTTCGACCTGGCGCAGCAGCTGGCGCGCATGGACCGCGCGCGCGGCAATTCCGACGTCGACAGCTGGTTCACGCAGATCGGCATCTTCATGCGCGGCACCGGCGCCATCCAGACCATGCCCCAGGCCAACGACTACATCACCGACGCCTTCATGAAGCGCGTGCAGGCCGACCCCAAGCTGCGCGACTTCGCCAACAGCACCAAGTAAGCACCATGGCCATCACTTACCTCAAGAAGGCGAGCAAGACGCCCGAGACCGAGACCGCCACGGCCCAGGCGGTCGTGACGGACATGCTGGCCGAGATCGGCCGCCACGGCGAGTCGGCCGTGCGCGCTTACGCCAAGAAGCTGGACCAGTGGGACGGCGAGATCGTGCTGACCCCGGCCGAGATCCAGGCCCGGGCGGCCGAGGTGCCGGCGCAGGTGAAGCGCGACATCGACTTCGCCATCGAGCAGGTGAGTGCTTTCGCGCACGCCCAGCGCGAATCGCTGCGCGAGTTCTCGGTGGGCCTGCACCCGGGCGTCACGGCGGGCCAGCGTGTGTTGCCCGTGAACGTGGCGGGCTGCTACGCGCCGGCCGGGCGTTATGCCCATATCGCGTCGGCCTACATGGGCGTCGCCACGGCCAAGGCGGCGGGGGTGAAGACCATCATCGCCTGCTCAGGGCCGTTCCGCGGTGGGCCCATGCACCCCTACCTGCTGTATGCGTTCAACCGTGCGGGTGCCGACGTGATCATGACGCTGGGTGGCGTGCAGGCCATCGCAACCATGGCCGAGGGCCTGTTCACCGGCAGGCCGGCCGACGTGATCGTGGGCCCGGGGAACAAGTTCGTGGCCGAGGCCAAGCGCGCGCTGTTTGGCAAGGTCGGCATCGATGTCTTCGCCGGTCCCTCTGAGGTCGCCGTGATCGCCGACGACAGCGCCGACCCGGAGATCGTCGCCAGCGACCTCGTCGGCCAGGCCGAACACGGCCACGAGTCGCCTGCCTGGCTGTTCACGACCTGCCGGCCCCTGGCCGACGCGGTGATGAAGCGCGTGCCCGAACTCATCGCCACGCTGCCCCCCATCGCCCGCGACGCGGCCAGTTGCGCCTGGCGCGACTACGGCGAGGTGATGCTGTGCGACACGCGTGAAGAGATGGCCGCCCTGTCCGACCGCTACGCCAGCGAGCACCTGGAAGTGCACACCCGCGACCTCGATTGGTGGCTGGAAAACCTGACCTGCTACGGGTCGCTGTTCGTGGGCGAAGAGACCACCGTGGCGTATGGTGACAAAGCGAGCGGTCCGAACCACGTGCTGCCCACCAAGGGCGCGGCGCGCTACTCGGGCGGCCTGTCGGTGCACAAGTTCATGAAGACGTTGACGTGGCAGCGCATGACGCGCGAAGCCGCGCGCGACATCGGCGAAGTCACGGCGCGCATCTCGCGGCTGGAGGGCATGGAAGCGCATGCGCGCACCGCTGACGACCGGCTGGCCAAGTACTACCCAGGCCAGCAGTTCGTGCTGGGTGAGCCGGTGAAGGCCTGAGCCGTGACGGCGGTGTGGTCACTTCGGGCGCAAGCATGAAACTGGCCGCGCTGTTTGACCTGAAAGGCCGGCGCGCCTTGGTCACGGGCGGCAATTCGGGCATCGGCGAAGCGATGGCGCGTGCGCTGGGCCTGGCCGGGGCGCAGGTGCTGCTGGTGGCACGGCGCGACGCCGAATTGCAGGCGGCAGTGCAGCGCCTGCAGGACGACGGCATCGCGGCCCAAAGCCTGGCGGCCGATCTGGTCGATGCACCCGGGTTGCGCGGTGTCGCGCAGGCGGCCGAGCAGCGCCTGGGCGGCATCGACATCCTCGTCAACGCCGCCGGCGTCAACCTGCGCCAGCCCTTTGCTGACGTGACGCCCGAGTCCTGGCAGACCCAGATCGCCCTGCACCTGGGCGCGCCTTTCTTTCTGACGCAGGCCCTGGCCCCGGGCATGGCGGCGCGCGGCTGGGGCCGCATCATCAACATTGCGTCGCTGCAGAGTGTTCGCGCCTTTCCGAACAGCGCGCCCTACGGCGCCGGCAAGGGTGGCGTGGTGCAGCTCACGCGCGCCATCGCGCAGGAGTGGTCGGCCAAGGGCATCACTTGCAATGCCATCGGCCCCGGTTTCTTCCCCACGCCCTTGACGGCGGCCGTGTTCGACAACCCCGAGCTGGCCGCGCGCAACGCGGCGCAGACCTGCGTGGGCCGCAATGGCGCGTTGCAAGACCTGTATGGCGCGACGGTCTTCCTGGCCAGCGAGGCCTCGGCCTACATCACCGGCCAGACGCTGATGGTCGATGGCGGCTTTACTTCCAAGTGAACACGTGGACGACGCCATGAACCAGTCCCCACTCGACGCCTTCTGGATGCCCTACACGCCCAACCGGCAATTCAAGGCCGAGCCGCGCCTGGTCGTCTCGGCGCAAGGCCTGCACTACCGTACCGCCGATGGGCGCGAGGTGCTGGACGGCACCTCGGGCCTGTGGTGCGTGGGCGCGGGCCACCGCCACCCGAAGATCGCCGAGGCGATGAAGCGGCAGATCGACACGCTGGACTTCGCGTCCAACTTCCAGGTCGGCCACCCGGGTGCCTTCGAGCTGGCCGAACGCATTGCCGCGCTGGCGCCACCGGGCCTGGACCGCGTGTTCCTGGTGAACAGCGGCTCGGAGGCCTGCGACACCGCGATGAAGATCGCCCTGGCCCATGCGCGGGCGCGCGGAGAAGGGCAGCGGCAACTGTTCGTGGGCCGCGAGCGGGCCTTTCACGGCGTGGGCTTCGGCGGCATCAGCGTGGGCGGCATGCTCAACAACCGCCGCGCCTTCGGCAGCGCCATGCTGCGCACCGACCACCTGCGCGCCACCTGGGACACGGCCTGTAACGGCACGCCGCAAGCCTTCGTGCGCGGCCAGCCGACCACCGGCGCGGAGCTGGCCGACGAGCTGGAGACGCGCATCATTGCGCTGCACGATGCCAGCAACATCGCCGCTGTCATTGTCGAGCCCTTTGCCGGAAGCACCGGCGTGCTGGTGCCCCCCGTGGGCTACCTGCAGCGGCTGCGCGACATCTGCACGCGCCACGGGCTGCTGTTGATCTTCGACGAGGTCATCACCGGTTTCGGCCGCCTGGGTTCGATGTTTGCGGCGCAGGCGCTGGGCGTGGTTCCCGACATGATCCTGTTCGCCAAGACCGTGAGCAACGGTGCGGCGCCGCTGGGCGGCGTCATCGTCAGCCGAAGCATTCACGACACCCTGATGCACGGCCCGGCGCATTTGTCCGAGCTGATGCACGGCTACACCTGTTCCGGCCACCCGCTGGCCTGCGCCGCCGGGCTGGCCATGCTGGACGTGCTGGAAGAAGAAGCCTTGCCCCAGCGCGTGCTTGAACTCAGCCCGCACTTCGAAAGCGCCGTGCACTCGCTGGCCGATGCGCCGGGCGTGGTCAGCATCCGCAACATCGGCCTGGCCGCGGGCATCGAGCTGGCCCCGAACCCGGGCGCGCCCGGCCAGCGCGGCAACGCCACCCAGGTCGCGGCCTTTGGTCGCGGTCTGCTGACCCGCGCGCCCGGGGACACGCTGGTGCTGGCGCCGCCCTTCACGAGCACCGCCGCCGACATCGACCGCATGGTGGATTTGCTGCGTGCCGCCATCCAGGACACCGAAAGGACGCCCGCATGAAAGCCCTCGTCTACACCCAACCCGGCGAACTGCAATTGCAGGAGCGCCCACTGCCCGAACTCGTGCCCGGCGACGTGGTGCTGAAGATCGAGGCCGTGGGCATCTGCGGGTCGGACATGCACGCCTGGCATGGCCACGACCCGCGCCGCAAGCCCGGCCTGGTGCTGGGCCACGAGTTCGTCGGCAGCATCGCGCAGACCGCAGCCCACGGCTTCGATGTCGGCACGCGCTGGACCGGCAACCCGCTCATCACCTGCGGCGTGTGCGACTACTGCGTGCAAGGCCGCAACAACCTGTGCAGCCACCGCACCATGGTCGGCATGACCCGACCTGGCGCTTACGCCGAGTTCATGAGCATCCCCGCCGCCAGCCTGGTGGCCATGCCGCAGGACATGCCTGCCACGGCCGCCGCGCTCACCGAGCCCGCGGCCACGGCCTGGCACGCCATCAACCTGTCGATGCGCGCGCTGGTGCGGCCGCTGCACGAATGCCGCGTGCTCATCATCGGCGGCGGCGCCCTCGGCATGCTGGCCGCGCTGTTGCTCAAACATCTCGGCGTGCAGCGCCTGACGGTGACCGAGCTGAACCCGCTGCGCCGCCAGACATTGCAGACAGCGGTCGGCTGCAACGCCATCGACCCGCGACAACATCCCCTTGCCGAATCCAGCTTCGACTGCGTGATGGACGCCGTCGGCAGCAAGGTCACGCGCCAGCAGGCCTTTGCCAGCATCGCGCCCGGCGGCGTGATCATGCACATCGGCCTGCAGGACTGGGCCAGCGAGATCGACATGCGCAAGCTCACGCTGGCCGAGATCACGCTGCTGGGCACCTACACCTACACCACCGCTGACCTGCGCGCCACCGTCGATGCGCTGCACCGCGGCGTGTTCGGCGACCTTGCCTGGGTCGAAGAGCGCACGCTGGCGCAAGGGCCGCAGGCCTTCGTCGACCTGGACCAGGGCAAGAGCGCGTCAGCCAAGATTGTGCTCAGGCCCTGACCCTGGTGCCGTTCCCGGCCGGGGGTGCGCTGGACATCGTGGCCCGGGCTCTGGCCGAAGAAGTGCCCAAGGCCGTGGGCTCCACGCCAGAGCAGTTCGCCGCCTTCGTGCGCGTCGAGCATGCCAATTGGGGCAAGGCCATCAAGGACTTGGGCGTGAAGGTCGACTGACGCCATGCACGGGTCGTGTCGAGCCCCCGTGAGCCTGCCAAGGAACTGAAATGAAGAGCCCCAACATCCTGTTCATCATGGCCGACCAGCTGGCCGCGCGCGGCACCGTGTTCGAGAACGCCTACTCGCCCAACCCCATCTGCTCTTCGTCGCGTTCATCGTCTTCACCGCCGATCACGGCCAGATGCTGGGCGAGCGCGGCATGTGGTTCAAGTTGAATCTGTACGAAGAGTCCATCAAGTTGCCGCGCATCATCCACGCCCCGGGTAACGCCGCGACCATGGGGTCTGGACTTGTCAGCCCATGCCGTGTTCGGAGGCTTAGGGGTTTACAAGCTGCGGTGACGTTCCTACGCTCGTTGTTGACAACGCCGCGCCGAGCGCCCGTTGGCTGCGCGTCCGACGCCCTCGGTCAACCCACAAGGATGTCAAATGACCCAGAGTTGCTTCGTGGTGATGGGTTTCGGTGAGAAGACCGACTACAAGACCAGCCGCGTGCTGGACCTGAACAAGACCTACAAACACATCATCAAGAAGGCGGTCGAGGCTGCGGGGCTGGTGTGCGTCCGGGCCGACGAAATCCCGCATTCCGGCACCATCGACGCGCCGATGTACGAGCAATTGCTGGACGCTGATCTGGTGATCGCCGACCTGTCCACGTCCAACCTGAACGCCGCCTACGAGCTCGGCATCAGGCACGCGCTCAAGCCCGCCACGACGATCATCATCGCGGAGGATCAGTTCACGTCGCCTTTCGACATGAACCACATCGTGGTGCGCAAATACCGGCACGACGGCAAGGCGCTGGACATCGACGTGGTCGAGGAATTCAGGGACAGCCTGACCCAGGCCATCAAGGCCATCATGGTGAATGGCCGTGTCGACAGCCCGGTCTACACCTTCCTGCCGCTGAATGCGCCCAGTCGCCTGCCCGTCGGGCTGCTTGCAAAGGCGGCGGCACCCGCGGCCGATGACGCCCCGCCGGCCAGCCTGGCCGCGCTGATGGACGACGCGCAAGAGGCGAAGTCGCAGAAGGACTTCGTCACCGCCAAGTCGCTGCTCAAGGCGGCGCGCAAGGTGGCGCCCAATGACAGTTACGTCGTCCAGCAGCTTGCGCTGGTGACCTACAAGTCCAAGCTGCCCGACGAGACCCAGGCCCTGGAGCAGGCGCGTGCCATCCTGCTGGAGCTCAATCCGCTGCACGCCAACAACGCCGAGACGCTGGGGCTGTGGGGTGCCGTCCACAAGCGATTGTTCGTGCTGGGCAAGGACCGCAGCAACCTGGATGCGGCCATCTTTGCCTACGAAAAGGGTTACCGCCTGCTGGCCGACTACTACAACGGCATCAACTGGGCCTACCTGCTGAACATGCGGGCGGCGCTCTCCGAACCCGCCGATGCCATTGCCGACTTCATCCTGGCGCGGCGCACCCGCGCCGATGTCGCCGAGATCTGCAAGGCCCGGCTGGACGGTCTGAAGGAGTCCGAAGGCACGCGCGACGAGCGCTACTGGCTGCTCGCCACGCTGTGCGAAGCCATGCTCGGTGTGGGTGACGAGGCGGCGTCGGCCGACTACCTTTCGCAGGCCGCAAACGTGGCGGCCAGCCCCTGGATGGTCGATTCGACGAACGAACAGCTGTCGGCGCTGCGGGTCTACCTGGCCGATTCACCGCTGAAGTGGATCAAGGCAGGCTGAACCCAGGGCACACTCCCGTGCCATGGGCCCACTGCATGGACTGCGCATCATCGAACTGGCCGCCATAGGACCGGTGCCGCTGTGCTGCATGCTGCTGGCCGACCTGGGTGCCGACGTGGTGCGCATCGATCGCCTGCAGCCCAGTGGCCTGGGGCTGGCGCTGGACAGGCGCTTCGACGTGAACGCGCGCAGTCGCCGGTCCCTGGCGCTGGACTTGAAGGCCCCCGCCGGGCGTGACGCCGCGCTGCGCCTGGTGCAGGGCGCCGATGTGCTTGTGGAGGGCTTTCGCCCCGGCGTGGCAGAAGGCCTGGGCCTCGGGCCCGACGCCTGTCGCGCGCTGAATCCGCGCCTGGTCTACGGGCGCATGACAGGCTTTGGCCAGACCGGCCCGCTGGCGCAGGCAGCCGGGCACGACCTGAACTACATCGCCTTGTCGGGCGTGCTGCACGCCATGGGGCCCGCCGGCGGCAAACCGGTGCCGCCGCTCAATCTGGTGGGCGACTACGGCGGCGGCGCGCTGTACCTGGCCCTGGGCGTGATGGCCGCGCTGTTCGAGCGCCAGCAGTCGGGTGCCGGCCAGGTGGTGGACGCCGCCATGGTCGACGGTGCAGCCAGCCTGGCCTCGGTGTTCTACGGCCTGGCCGCAGGCGGGCAATGGGCCGCCGAGCGCGGCACCAACCTGCTCGACGGCGGCGCCCCCTTCTACGACAGCTACGAGACCGCCGACGGCCGCCACATCAGCCTGGCCGCGCTGGAGCCCAAGTTCTTCGCCGAACTGGCCCAGGCACTGGACCTGGAGCCGCGTTTCGTGCAACGCCAGCACGACCGCCGCGTCTGGCCCGACATGCGCCGGGCCATCACCGCCGCGGTGCGCCAGCGCACTCGCGATGAGTGGTGCGCCTTGCTGGAAGGCAGCGACGCCTGCTTTGCCCCCGTGCTGTCGTTCGAGGAAGCGCCGGCCCACCCGCACGCGCTGGCGCGCGAGGCCTTCGTGACGGTAGAAGGCGTGGTGCAGCCGGCACCGGCGCCGCGCTTCGATCGCACGCCTGCGGGCGCGCCGCGCCGCGCGCCGCATCGGGGCGAGCACAGCCGCGAGGTCTTGCGCGAGGCCGGTCTGCCCGACGGGGATATCGACGCGCTGATCGCTGCCGGAACCGTGTCGCAAGCGCCCACCTTTGACGATTCGAAATGAGCAGTCCACCCTCACCCGACACCCGCAATGCGGCTTCCTTGATGTTGCTGCGCGATGCACAAGACAGCCGCAGCGTGGAGGTGCTAATGCTGCGGCGTGCCGAACGCGAAGGCGACCTGCGCAGCGGCGCGGCCGTGTTCCCGGGCGGCGTACTCGATGTGCGCGACCGCGATGCCCATGGTCACTGCCTGGGCCCCGACGACGCCGCGGCCAGTGTGCGGTTGGGCCTGGCCGAGGGCGGGTTGGACTTTCTCGTGGCGGCCGTGCGCGAGACCTTCGAGGAAGTGGGTCTGCTGCTGGCCGACCGCCTGCCGGCCGAGACCGGGTTGCCGGGCTGGCGCGACCGGTTGCAGTCGGGCGCGGTGTCGATGGCCGACTTCTGCCGAGCGCATGACGTGCGGCTGGACCTGCGCGGCCTGGCCTACCACAGCCACTGGTTGACGCCGCCGGGCATGCCCAAGCGCTTCGACACGCGTTTCTTTGTGGCGCTGGCCCCGGCCGGGCAGACGGCGGTGGCTGACTACGGCGAGGCCCTGGAGCTGATGTGGCTCACGCCGCAGGCCGCACTGGCGCCCGAACGCGGCCTGAAGCTGCTGCCGGTGACGCGCCGCACGCTGCAGGACCTGGCGCGCTTTGGCACGGCCGCCGACGCGCTGGCCGAAGCTGCGGCAAGGCGCGACATCCGCCTGACGCTGCCGCGCGTGGGCCGCAGCAGCAAGGGCCCGCGCGTGGTGCTGCCCGACGAGCTGCCCTATGCCGAGATCGCCCGCCTGGACCCGCCGGGCCGCGGCGATGTGGCCTGCGAAATCCAGCCCGGCGTGGCGGTGCGTTTGTCAGACCGGGTGTGGCGCGTGACGGCGCCCAACGCCGGCCCGATGACCGGTCCGGGCACCAACAGCTACCTGGTGGGCACGGGTGCACGTGAAAACTCAGGCTGGACCGTCATCGACCCCGGACCGGAGAGCGATGTCCATCTGCAGGCTCTGCTGGCCGCGGCCGCCACCGCCGGTGGCGCGATCGAACGGATCCTCGTCACGCACACGCACCGCGACCACTCGCCCGGTGCCGTGGCCCTGGCCCGGGCCACGGGCGCGCCCGTGTGGGGGCGCACGGCAGACCACCCGGAGTGGCAGGACCCGACGTTTTCGCCGCAGCGCGAACTGCAGCATGGCGAGCGACTGGTGCTGGGCGGCCCTGCGGGCCGGGCGACCCTGAGCGTGTTGCACACGCCAGGGCATGCGTCCAACCACCTGTGCTTCCTGCTCGAAGAAGAAGCCACGCTGTTCACCGGTGACCACGTGATGCAGGGTTCCACCGTGGTCATCAACCCGCCCGACGGCGACATGGCCGCTTACCTGGCAGCACTGCGCGGGCTGCTCGACAT
>JANNWL010000240.1:0-7099 GCA_031414735.1 Burkholderiales bacterium
GCACGATCATCGTGATCGGCTTGTCGGCGGGCCAACCTTGTGCGGTGGCCGAGCCGGCCAAGACCAGCCCAAGCAGTGCAAGGGCGCAACCGAGTTTCCCGCCGCGGAGCCGGTTTTGCCGGGCCGCTGGCGGACGGCCCCCTTGGGGGGTAGCGAGCGATAGCGAGCTTGGGGTCATCATCAGTCTCCGTCAACGAAGCGGTTTTCCAGGGTGCCGATGCCGTCGATGCTGATGCGCACCACATCACCGTGCTGCAGCCAGCGCGGTGGGTTCAGGCCCATGCCCACGCCGGCGGGGGTGCCGGTGGCGATGATGTCGCCGGGCAGCAGCGTGATGCCGCGCGAGCAGGTCTCGATCAAGGTGGGCAGGTCGAAGATCAGGTCGGTGGTGCGCGCGTCCTGGCGCAACTCGCCGTTCACCCAGCACTGCACGCGGGTATCGCGGCCGTCCATCTCGTCGGCGGTCACCAGCCACGGGCCCATGGGGCAGAAGGTGTCGAAGCTCTTGCCCAGGTCCCACTGGCTGTGGCGCATCTGCACGTCGCGCGCGGTCACGTCGTTGACGATGGTGTAGCCCCAGACATGCTGCATCGCATCGGCGGCGGCGATGTTGCGCCCGCCCGTGCCGATGACGATGGCCAGCTCGGCCTCGTAGTCGATCTGCGACGAAATGGCAGCCCCAGGCAGGCGCACGTCACTGCCATGCGCCACCACCGTTTGCGGCACCTTGGTGAAGACGATGGGCCAGGCGTCGACGGCCTGGGTGTTGCCCTTGAAAACGGTGTCGCGCAGTTCCTTGGCGTGGGCGTGGTAATTGCGGCCGACGCAGAACAGGTTGCGGCGCGGTGCAGGAATGGGCGCTGCGAACCGGGCACCCGCCAACGGCAGCGTGGTGTCCACGGAAGGCAGGCTGGGCAGGCCGATGAGCGCCAACGCGCCCTGGCTGCCGTCGACGGCAAACAACTCGATCTGCTGGCCATCGGCCGCCATGCGCCCTACGCGCAACTGGTCTTGGTGGTGGATGACGGCAATGCGCACAGGCGGCTCCCGGGATGGTCTGGTCGAAGTCACCAAATGCTACCATTTGGGCCCATGGACGCTGTTGCACATCTCCGAGACACCCTGCTCGGCAAACTTCGCGCCCGCGAGTGGCGCGCCGGTCACCGCCTGCCTACCGAACGTGCGCTGAGTGAAGAGTTCGGCATCAGCCGCAGCACGGTGCGCCGGGTGCTGGCCGAACTGAAGAGCAAACGTCTCATCACGCAGACCGTGGGCAGCGGCACCTACGTGGCCGACCGGGTGCACGAGGCGCTGACCGATCTGGCGCCGACCGGGCAGTCGCTGGCCGTGAGCCCGGCCGAACTGATGAGCGCCCGTCTGGTGCTGGAGCCGGCCATCATCGACATGGCCGTCGGCAACGCCACGACCGAAGACTTCGCCCGCATGGACGACTGCAATCGCCGCGCCGAAGGCGCCAAGACGCTGGAGGACTTCGAACGCTGGGACGCCGCGCTGCACGAGGCCATCGCCCAGGCGGCGCACAACGGCTTCATCGTCGGCGTGTTCAAGCTGATGAACGAAGCCCGCGCGCAGGGCGAGTGGGGCGTGCTGAAGCGCCGCAGCGCCACGCCCGAGCGGCGGCTTGCCTACCAGCAGCAGCACCGCGCCCTGGTCGAGGCCATCAAGCAGCGCGACGCCGAAAAGGCCAAGGCGCTTTCGTTGGCGCATCTTGTCGAGGTCCGCACCAACATGCTGGGTTACTGAAGCAGCGTTGAAGGGCTTCTTTTGGCCCGATGCCGGACACTGCGATACAGTCCCGCCAGAGCTGCACCAAAGCAGACCAATTACAACCAATCGGAGACATCGATGCATGACAACACAACGCGCCGCCCTGGGCTGCTGCAGGGGCTGGCAGTGCTGGCCGCCACCCTGCTGCAGCCTGGCTTGGCCGTGGCGCAGGACTACCCCGTCAAGCCCGTGCGCGTCATCGTGCCCTTTGCGCCGGGTGGTTCGGCTGACGTGTTTGGCCGCTTCATTGCGCAGCGCCTGCAGGAATCACTGGGCCAGAGTTTCGTGGTGGACAACCGGCCGGGCGGGGGGTCGGTGATCGGCACCGACGCCGTGGCCAAGGCGGCGCCCGACGGCTACACGCTGCTGGTGATGTCGAACACGCACACCGTGAACGAGTCGCTGATCGCCACCAAGCCCTTCGTGCTGATGCGCGACTTCGTGCCGGTGGCGCCCATCAACGCGTCAGACCTGGTGCTCGTCACCAAGGCCGACCTGCCGGTGAAGACGCTGGCCGACCTGTTGAAGATGGCCAAGGCCAAGCCCGGTGCGCTGTCTTATGCCTCCTCAGGCCCGGGCACGCCGTACCACATGGCCGGTGAACTGTTCAAGGCCATGGCCGACATCCGCGTCGTCCACATCCCCTACCGCGGCAGCGCCGGGGCGCGCACCGACGTGCTCGGCGGCCAGCTCGAGATGATGTTCGACGCCATCCCCACCATGAACGAGCACGTGAAGAGCGGCAAGGTGCGGGCCCTGGCCACCACCGGCAAGGCACGCTCGGCGGTGATGCCCGATGTGCCCACCATGGCCGAAGCCGGCGTGCCAGGCTACGAAGCCACGCTCTGGCTCGGCGTGATGGCGCCCAAGGGCACGCCGCGGGCCATCGTCGACAAGCTCAATGCCGAGATCAGCAAGATCACCAGCAACCCCGACGTTCGCCGCGCCTGGGCTGCGCAAGGCACGGCTGCGTTGACCATGGGCGTGGACGAGTTCGCGCGCTACACGCAAGCCGACATCACCAAGTGGGCGCGCATCGTGAAGATCTCCGGCGCCACGGCGGACTGATGGCAACTGCCCTGCATCTGCTGTGCGCCGGCGCCGCCCAAGGGCTGGTCAAGGCGTTGGAAGCCGACTTCACTGCCGAGACCGGCGTGGCGCTGCAAGCCCGCTTTGGCGCGGTCGGTGCCCTGCAAGAGGCCTTGCTGGCGGGCGAGCCCTGCGATCTGCTGGTGCTGACCGCGCCGATGGTGGCGACTCTGGTGGCCAGTGGGCAGGTGGACGCCGGCACGTGTGCGGCGCTGGGGCGTGTGCGCACGGGCGTGGCTGTGCGCAGAGGCGAAGCGTGTCCGGATGTGTCCACGCCCGAGGCCTTGAAGGCCTTGCTGCTGGCGGCGGGCGGCATCTACTTCCCCGACCCGGTGCGCGCCACGGCGGGCATCCACTTCGCCAAGGTGCTGCGCGAACTGGGTGTGCACGACGAGCTGCAGGCGCGCTTTCGCACGTTTCCGAACGGCGCCACGTCGATGCGCGAATTGGCGGCCTGCACCGAGCCCCGCATGGTGGGCTGCACGCAGGTCACCGAGATCCTCTACACGCCCGGCGTGCAGTTGGCGGGCCTGTTGCCGACGCAGTTCGAACTGGCCACGGTCTACACCGCCGCCGTCTGCACGAAAGCCCAGCACCCCGACCTGGCCGCGGCGCTGCTGGCACGCATGGCGGGGTCCGAGGCCTTGGCCTTGCGCCAGGCCGGCGGCTTCGAAGCCTGAACAAACTGGAGTTCCTCATGCAACGACGTCATCTCCTGACCGCACTGCCTGCACTGCCTGCGGCCCTGTGGCTGCCGGGCGCAGCACGCGCGCAGGCATTTCCTGTCAAGTCCATGCGCTACATCGTGCCCGTGTCGGCCGGCGGCGGCAGCGACCTGGTCGGCCGCACCGTCACCGAGCGCTGGGGCAAGGTGTTGGGCCAGAACTTTGTGGTGGAAAACATCGGCGGCGGCGGCGGCGCCATCGCCTGCCAGACCACGGCGCGCGCAGCGCCTGACGGCTACACGCTGATGCAGGGTTATGTGGCCACCCACGGCACCAGCCCGGCCACGCGCAGCAAGCTGCCGTACGACCCGATCAAGGACTTCACCATGGTGGGCATGATCGGCGCCACACCCAATGTGCTGGTCGTCAACAGCCAGCTGCCCGTGAACACCATCGGCGAGTTCACGGCCTACCTGCGCAAGAACCCGGGCAAGGTAAGCTACGGCTCGGCCGGGCAGGGCTCGCTCACGCACCTGACGATGGAGCTGTACAAGCAGGCCATCAACGTCTTCCTGGTGCACCTGCCGTACCGCGGCATCGCGCCGGCGTTTTCCGACCTGCTCGGCTTCCAGACCCAGGCCATGTTCCCGGGCCTGGCGGCGGCGCTGCCGCACATCCGGTCCGGGCGCGTGCGGGCGCTGGCGGTGACGGGCACGGCGCGGCATCCGCTGCTGAAGGACACGCCGACGATGGTCGAGGCCGGCTTCAAGGGCTTCGACGCGCAGCAGTGGTACGGCGTGGTCGGTCCCGCGGGGTTGCCGGCACAGGTGCTGAAGACTTTGAACGAGTCGCTCAACGGCATCCTCACCGGTGCGGACCTGCGCGAGCGGTTGTCGGCCGAGGCCGTGGAGCCCACACCGATGACGCCTGCGGCCTTCACCGCCTTCATCCGCGCCGACATTGCGCGTTGGACAGCGCTGGCGCGCGAACGCAAGATCGATCTCGACGCCTGAGCGCCTGAACGCCAGCCTCCGCCCCGTCAACCAAGAAGAGCACGCCATGGCCCGCAACACCGCAGTCGCCGCAGACCACCACGCCCCGCCCATCACACAGGCGTTGGCGCAGTTCGTGGCCAGCCACCCTTCGCGCGGCTGGAGCGATGCCGTCGAAGCCGAAGCCCACCGCACCTTGCTTAACTGGCTGGGCTGCGCCATCGGTGCGGCGCACCATGAATCGACATCGGTCGCCCTGGCCGCCGTGCAGATGCTGCAACCCGCCGGGCAAGCTGCCGTGCTGGGCCGCACCGAACGGGTGGACATGGCCAGCGCGGCACTGGTCAACGGTATTTCGTCGCACACCTTCGATTTCGACGACACGCACCTCAAGACCATCATCCACCCCGCCGGGCCCGTGGCCTCGGCCATCCTGGCGCTGGCCGAACACACCGGCGCCAGCGGGCGCAGCCTGATCGACGCGCTGGTGCTGGGCATCGACGTGTCCTGCCGCATGGGCAATCTGGTGTACCCGGAACACTACGACCGCGGCTGGCACATCACCGGCAGCACCGGCATGCTGGGCGCGGCGGCCGGCTGTGCGCGGCTGCTGGGCTTGAACGTGCAGCAGACGCAGATGGCCATCGGCATCGCGGCCTCACAGCCCGTGGGCCTGCGCGAGCAGTTCGGCAGCATGACCAAGCCGCTGCACCCGGGCGCTGCAGCGCGCGCCGGGTTGATGTCGGCCCTGATGGCCCGGCACGGCTACACCGCCAGCCCGCGTGCGCTGGAGGCACCGCGCGGCTGGGCGCAGGTGGTCAGCACCAAGTGCGCCTGGAACGAAGCCACCGACGAACTCGGTCAACGCTTCGAGATCAGCTTCAACACCTACAAACCCTTCGCCTGCGGCATCGTCATCCACCCCAGCATCGACGCCTGCGTGCAGTTGCGTGAACAAGGGGTGAGCCCGGACCAGATCGAACGCATCGAACTCAAGGTGCATTCGCTGGTGCTCGAACTCACGGGCAAGAAAGAACCGGCCGACGGCCTGCAGGCCAAGTTCAGTGTCTACCACGGCTGCGCCGCGGGTTTGTTCTTCGGCCGCGCGGGCGAAGACGAGTTCTCCGACGCCATCGTCACGCGGCCCGACGTCGTGGCCCTGCGCCGCAAGGTGGTGGCCACGGTGGACGATGGCATTGCCGAAGAGTCGGCTGACGTCACCGCGTTGCTGACCGACGGCAGGCGCATCCATGTCTTCGTCAAGGACGCCATCGGCTCCATGCACAAGCCGCTGACCGACGCCATGCTCGCGCGCAAGTTCCACGGCCTGGTCGACCCCGTTCTAGGGGCCGAACGCGCGGCCGCCATCGTGGCCCTGTGCCGCACCCTTGCCAGTGCGCCAAACGTGCGCGCGCTGGCTTCATCCAGTCAGGAGCAGTTGACATGACCGATCCATTGAACCGCCACCGTCTCAAGCGCCGTGCCGCGCTGACTCTGGGCGCCGCGGCGGCGGTGCTGTTCAGCGCCGGGCCCGTGCGGGCCCAGGCCGACTACCCCAACAAGGCGATCAAGGTCATCGTGCCCTTCTCCCCGGGGGGTGCGGTCGACGGCCCCATGCGCGCCATTGCCGAACAACTGGCCAAGCGCTTGAAGCAACAGGTGACGGTGGAGAACCGGCCCGGTGCCGGCTCGACCATCGGCAGTGGCGAAGTGGCCAAGGCCCCGGCCGACGGCTACACCTTGCTGCTGGCCTCGCAGACCAACGCCATCAGCGCATCGCTCTACCCCCGGCTGCCGTTCAACCCAGTGGAAGACTTCGTCGGCATCAGCCTGCTCGGTCGCGAGCCGGGCGTGCTGGTGGTGCACCCGTCGGTGCCGGTCAATACCGTGGCCGAGTTGCGTGCCTACGTGAAGGCGCGCCCGGGGCAGATCAACTACTCGTCGTCAGGCAACGGCAGCGGCCAGCACCTGTTCATGGCCATGTTCGCGTCGATGGCGGACATCAAGCCCGTGCACGTGCCCTACAAGGGCAGCGCCCAGGCTGTGACCGATCTGTTGGGCGGCACGGTGCAGATGTCGATTCCGGGCACCCAGGCCATGGTCAAGCACGTGAAGGTGGGCAAGCTCAAGGCGCTGGCCACCACGGGCGTCACGCGCTCGCCGTCGCTGCCCGATGTGCCCACACTGGCCGAGTCCGGTTTGCCGGGCTACTCGGCCTACGTCTGGATGGGTCTGCTGGCACCCAAGGGCACGCCGCAGCCCATCATCGACCGCCTGCAGCGTGAACTGAAAGCCGTGCTGGCGACGCCTGAGGTCAGTGGCTTCATGAACGAAGCCGGTATCGAGATGGTGGGCTCCACCCCGGCCGAGATGGACGCCTACTTCCGCGACGAGCGCAACCGCTGGGCGCGCATCGTGAAAGAGACCGGCGCGACGGTGGATTGATAGAGATCGAACAGGAAACCCCATGACCCAAGTCACCGGCCAGGAACACTGGACCACCAAAGCCACGCCAGATGGCGACGTGAAACTCTTCCTGTGGGAGAAGTTCGTCGGCTCGCCTGA